>JAIUYC010000171.1 GCA_020216575.1 Coleofasciculus sp. S288
ATTGACCAAATAATGGGGAACGATTGACCTCCAAGGTTAAGGGCAAAAAGTACGGGCAGGTCGAACTCATTCGCTACCCAGATGCCGATGTACGCACCGATAATCCCGACAACCATCGCGACAAGGAAGCCGCCTGGTGTGTAGCCAACCAACACTTGTCCGAGTCCGCCACAAATTGCTGCAATCAGCAGTAACAGAAGGAATTCTAGCAATCCCATTAGTACCCCCAGCAGTGGTACAAAGTCATTGATATATTGCCACAACTTGGGACTGATTCTACATTAATTTAACCGTACAAATTCGGAGACTTTACTGAATCAAAACTATCCCCTATTTTCTAAGAGGTTTTTTGGACGTTGAGGCGATTGCGGATGAGCGTTTCGGTCATCTTGGCTAGCTGATCCAGCGTTGCTTTCTTTTCATTCGCACTTTTCTCATAGTTCCGCTTCCGTATCAAAGCCGCACGCGCTAGGTCTTCTCTATTTAGTTTGAGCGCTTGAATGGCTACTTTTTGCCATGCATTTACCTCCTGAACCGCCTGTTTGTATTGGGGTTGGGTGCTATCCCAAACTAGCCTTATATTTGCCAATGCTTGGCTCAACAACTGCGAAGCATTGTCTTGGTCTGTTTCCTGAAGCGATCGCTTGATACAGTCGTATAATTGATCGGGATTCATCTGATTGATAATCGGAACAAAATTTCTGACTTGCTGACTATCACTAATGCCTGTCTTACACCAGTTGGCAAAATGTTCGCAGTTGTTGAACAGCAGGTTGTATTTCCTTTCACCCAATCGACTTTCTGCCCGTTGAACCGCTACGTCTGAGATAAAACCAACTGGGTAGCGTTTGAGATAGATTTTTTGACCTTGAGAAAAGGTAGCTAGGGATGTCCGCTCAATCGTTTCACTTGGCTTGCGGTAGTGGATGACTGTGCCATCTCCACAGTCAATACCATGATGTTCGTAGATTCCCTGAAGGTTAAGAAACGGTCGGAAGACGTAAATTTGATCGCCTCGTGCCATCGTTGCCTCATTATCTAACAGTGTTCAGTCCCAAACCAGTTGGCGATCGCCTTCTTCAAAGATAGCTCTGATAAGAATGGCACTCAGTTATTAAGGACTATAGCTAGTCTATTTGAGTTGTGAACAAGAATGAACCACAGAGGCACAGAGAACACAGAGAAAGAAGAGAATTTTATGAATCATTTAGACTGGCTATAGTAATTAGAGAACTCAGATGGGGTGGATTTCACCAATTAAAGCACGCAATCGTTCAGTTTCTAGCAAGAGCGGGTTGACATTAAACCAGCGTCCTCGGTCGTCTTCGTATTCTAAGACAAACCGTGCTCTGCGCAAGACTTGCTCGGCTGCTACTTCCGTTAAAGAATGCTCCTGCGCGACTCGAACTAGCAACTCCCACTCGCCGTCATCAACGGCATCAACTAATCCATTCCGACTTTCTCGAATGATTGCTTCCACACAGTTGCGCGATAAGGGGGGTTCTTCTTCTTGCAAACACCTGTACAACATGCTTCGCAACATCCGCACATTCCCACCACTCATTCGGCACAGTCGATCTAGGGTTTCCAGACTGTCAAAAACTTCTGTAACCTGGCTGAGACGTTCCTCTGGAGCGAGTTCGGGACAGGCTCGAACCAGTATCATCTGCCGCAACAGTGCCATACCGTGTTCACAGTCGCTGCCGTCCCGGTGCTGTACGGGAATTAAGGGGAGCAATATGGGGGGAGTACTGAAGCGCTGCTTGAGGACGGCATATTTGTCACAGAAAACTAATGCTACAGGAAATGTATAAATGATGTGACACTTAAGCTGCTGTAGCTGATGAGCTCGCTCTATAAAGAGAGTTTCATACTGAAGATTGCCCCGAGGGTTGCGAGGATTGTCTAGACGGTCTAAGCCATCGATAATAACGACTAAGCCTTTTTTGCCCTGACTATTGAGAAGTGCGATCGCATCAACAAGCAACTCCTCGTTTAGCGCGTCCACGAGGTTATAGTTGCAGGTTGCCAAAACCTGCCGCAGGTGGTTGCGAAGTTGGGAATTGGTTTTCAGTGCGGGGATAAGCTTGCTCAGTCCTGAGACGGTTGCCGACGTTTCTGGTAACTGGGAGATGGCACTCAGCAGATGATAGCAGAATTGCTCTGGAAGTTTGATGTCTAAGGCTTGTAGACTTTGAGTGATGCGGTAAGCGATCGCAAGCATTAACATCCCAACATCTACATCCGCTAAATCTAAATCCTCCCTAGCATCGAAATAAACGACATGAAATAACTCCTGCTCTAGTTCAGTCTTGAGGTGAAATAATTCCGTCGTTTTACCAGTGCCGATGTATCCCGCAAACAACTGACAGGTTGCCTCCCCAGAAGCAGCACGGCAGATTGTTTCTTTCATGGCTCCTATTACCCTAGCCCCTCGCACTGGTGAGTAGTCCAGTTGATAGTGTTGCTCATTGTTGCTGGGTTGACAGGCTTTGTAAAACCACTGCATATCTAGGGTCATAGTTTGGTTGAGAGTTCGGGACAGAAAAATAATGCTTCCCTATTTACATAAATCTCCAATCCCTTTCCGGTTACTGCTGTCGCCAATCCCCCAACTGGGTTACTAAGAAATAGCGCACATGGTCAACGAACGAGGAACCGAAATTGCTTGTCCCATGACCCATACCGGGAACGACGTAACAGGCACCGTCAGGGAATCGGCTAGCGCAAGCTTTTGCAGCAGCAACATCAACGAGGCGATCGCGTTCGCCAACGAGAAAGCGAACGCGACGTGGAGGCTTTACTCGGTCAATATAAGTCATCGGGTTGCAGGCATGACCGTACTCGTCGGGATGTTTGAGATGTTTGACCATCCGCAGCACTGGAACCATACACTTGAGATTGGGTTGGCATTGTCCCAGCAGTGCTTCCGTCAGCAGTCCTAGGGGTGAAGCCGCTAAGTCCGGCAAGATGAAGTTGCCCCAACTTTTGGCAAATGCTTTGATGTCGGCATGACCAATTGCTCCAAGCAGTCGCTCCCCGATACCATCTGCGGTGAAGGCAAATGCAGATTGCAAGACTCCCATGCTGACGCCGAATAGGGCGAGGCGACTATCGGTGAAATGGTAGCGATCGCGGCAGAAGTCTCGTACTAAGCGAATATCCCGCGCCGTGCAGCTAAAAATTTGTAGGAGTAGCTTGGTGTCGAGTGAGATGCGGCGATCGAGCAGTGGTGCAATCTCATTTTGGACTAAACCGGAGAAAGTCCGCGCCAAACCACGCTCCCCAGCGAGGGGTGTATCGAACAGAGCAACAGCAATACCCATCTGTGTCAGTGTCGGTACGATGAAGGCGTTCCAGCCATATGGCGCACACATGCCTTGGATGCCGATAACTAGAGGGGTTTGGTGTGTAGGGCGATCGTGGGGCAGGAACACGGCAAAGGGAAAGCCACTGAGTCGTTCATCGATGCCAGCAATTCCAGTGAAATCGAAGGGTTCGTGTATCCAATAGCGATGACCAGTGATACCGTCAAAAGTGATGGGGTCGGAACCGTAAATGGGCATGGACGATTACGCTGATAATTCGTTCTTCTGAGATTCCCTTTTCAATTGAATCTTGAGCTATCTGCTCATCATAAATGTATGCTTATGCTGCTACAAGCAGATCGAAGCTCATGCAGGCTAAAGCGTACCAAAACGGAGTGAAGACTGAGGCACTTTAAGCTCAGCTTTTAAAAATTAGCCGAGCTTGGGGATGTATGTCTTCACTCGTTAGTAGGTAGACTAAGCCTGTAGTATTTGTGACAATAAAATCAAAGCTAAAAGGATTTCAAACACAACTTTGCTGTTAGACAATTCAAATGTTGTTAAAAAAGCTTAACCTTTCAGAACTGCCATCAGTTTATTTGTTAGAAAAAGACAAACTACCTAACTGTGCAGCTATCTACTTCGTATCTGACAGTCAAGGTCAAGTTCTTTATGTTGGTAGAACAGTTAATTTGCTTGAGCGGTGGCGAGAACACCACAGGTTTAACCAGCTAAAAAGATTGAATCGAAAAAAACGCATTAGCATTAGCTGGATGACTTGTAGTAATGATATAAATATTCTATCAAATCTTGAAAATGAGTTAATAAAGTTATACAAACCACCACTCAATTGGTCAAAGGTGGTATCACCAGTTAGAAGAATAACTCCCGCTGAACTCGCACTACAGCAGAGCCTTCAGCAGCTAGGTAAGTTGAATACTATGATATTTGGCTTTGATCCCATCCCTGACAAAGAACCACCAACAATATACTTGGTTTATCCTGTCTATGGTAAGCGTGGTATATCAGGCAGCATACGGAGTGTATTAAAAAACATCAACAAGAAGGTTAGCACATTGAAGTGGAAAGAGTACCGTACAGAGCGTAAGTCTTTTGGTAAATTTGGGTATTGGGAAACCGAGTATAACGGTATAAGAATAGACCTAGCTCCAGCTCAAGGCTTAGTTCACTTTATGGATGATTCAATTCGTCGGGCTGTTGCTGGTGTAGATCTTATGGCTTTTAGTTGCGAACAGCTAGAAATACTTCTAGCAAATCCAGCAGAGATTAAGGACGAACGTTCAGGATTAGATGCCTTAGAGGATGACCCTATCCCTATAGAATTTGTTGCTCAAAGTCAATCAAACAACCAGAATAATCAAGATATTACTAAAGTCAACATCTGGGAGGAATTAGAGCCAGTGCCTGAAGGTGAAGTTAGAATCATGACCCGTCAGTTCTTGGATGTAGATGGGATAGAAATAGAGGTTTGTATTAACAAAAATGGGAAGTATTTTGTTAGGCACAACGTTTACTGGTGGATAAATCATGGAAAGAAAAATCCTGATGAATATCAGGATAACATAATGCGTAATTTACAATCTGCGGTGGAGAGACTTTCTACTATCAAATGGTCTGGCTACAAGTTTAGATTAGAAACAATTATGTTCAGTGAGGACGATGTAGAAGTTGAGGGTATATTGCTTCCTTTGGCTATGTTTGAAGACTTATTGAAGGATATATCAAGGTTTAGTGGCATTAGTAACCAGCTTCGAGAAGAAATTCAAAGCGGTAAATATAGACCACAGCCTAATGACTATCCACATATAAAACTTTGTGCGTGGTTACACCGTAATTCATTAGGCTCACTGCTCCAAATCGACAACAATGACAGCCCCTCTTGAAGAAGGACGTTCATTAGGTTTATGGAGCAACTACACTTTCGGAGTAGGTAATTCCAAAAGCTGTTCCGTTTTAGCAACTTATTAGTTCAACAGTTTTTGCATCCACACTGCATCTGCCTCTGATAGGGCAGGTGGTGGTGGAGGTTGGCTGTAATCAATGGATAGGTCGTATGCTGCCTCGTCATAAATATCAGCCATAACCTGCGGCAGTTCCAGAGGTACGTCAGGGTCGGGCGATCGCAACGGGACTGGAATAATTGGCAAAGAGTCTTGCAATCTTAAAGGCCATACATCCATTACACCAGACCCAGCACGAGTCATTGCGATGGCATAACTCACATCAGGCAGACGAGGGTGAGCAAACGGTCGAGTTCCCCGACGCAGAAAATCCAATTCAATTAGGTGGACACCTGCTTGATAGAGGCGCTGGCGTTTTTGTCGGTAAGCTGTTAAGCCTGGTTCGCGCTTGTTGACAGGTGAAAGAATCTCAATGCAGGTTACCAGAACGTTTTGGGCAGTGTCTCGAATCTCTACGTTGACCAAGCGAACTCGAACAGGCTGGAAAACTGGGAGAGTTAGAGGTGCAGGGGTAACGGATACGGAGGCAGGACTTGCAGGAGTGGTACTAGGGGCAGCATTCGCCACTGCTTCACCTCGCTGTCTCACCCGCATTACCTCAACGTCTGGGTAGAGAATGCCAATTTCACTTTCCGGGAGGCTATCTTCAACCACGTAAACTTCCAGCCGTGCAGTGTAGCGAGGTCGCAACTTTGGCGTCAACTGCTGCCGGATTTTACTGGCTAAAGCATTATGCACGTCTGGCCAGAGATACCCTTCAAGGTAAGGGTCTATACCCGGAAATGGCGATCGCATAGAATGCTGGCTGTTTTCGGACACCACTCATTTTAGCTGTAGCAAAGCAAAAAAAATGCCGCGAATAGTTAGATAGTGCGATCGCTTTTGAGCCAATCCAGGAATGGGTATTCTTCTGCCGGGAAGGGAGTATGAGTAACGCATCAAGAACTAGATAGACGAGTGGGTGAATCGGTATTGGTGAGCTGAAGAGGAGAATGTTCAACTCTGAGCCTGAAAGCCATTGCCCTTAAACCAACTTGCCGTAGTCTAGCTTGAGTATCCGATCGGCTAGATGAAAATAGCGATCATCATGGCTGATTACCAATACTGTTTTGCCTTTGTGCTTTAGCTCTGGTAAAAGTTGCTTGTAGAATATCTCCCTAAAGAAAGGGTCTTGGTCAGATGCCCACTCATCAAACAAATAGATGGGACGGTTCTCTAGGTAAGCAGTGAGGAGAGCAAGACGCTTACGCTGTCCTTGGGAAAGGTCAATCGTTGAAAGAACGCCCTCTTTGACGTGAACTTTATCCTCTAATTGAAGTTGTCTTAGATACTCCTGTGCCTGGATATCGAGGTTATTCAGACTGATGCCCAAAATTCGTTCAAACAGATAGAAATCAGAAAACACGGTGGCAAACAGCTGGCGATATGCCTCTCGATTTTGCTCAGTAATTGGTTTTCCATCTAGGCGAATTTCGCCTGCTTCAGGAATGTATAAACCTGTGATAAGTTTAGCTAGAGTGGATTTGCCGCTCCCGTTACCTCCAACAATAAAAACCAGTTCACCTGCATGGAAAGTCAGGTCAAGAGGACCGAGGGTAAAATTACTCTGTTCATTCTCTCTTCGATAAGTATGGGTGATTTGGCTCAATTCTAAGCTGTTGAAAAAAGGTGGCGGGTCGGGCTTATCCTTTGAGATAGTTTCGGAACGACTTGCTAAAGATAAACCGAGAGTATCAATCTTTTGTAAAGCAATACTAGCTTGGCTCAGTCCTGGTAGGATTTCCAAGATGCCCTGAAGCGGTCGCATTAGATAGGTAAGGGTCAGGACATATCCAGAAAGAATTGGGGTACTTACCGTTGTGAGTTTAGGAAGACCGAATACCAGCAAACCAAGAAGGATAAAAAAGAGAAGTTCACCAAAACTTATGGCGATCGACCCAATCCTCAAACCGTTGATTCTGTAGTCGCG
>JAIUYC010000172.1 GCA_020216575.1 Coleofasciculus sp. S288
AGCATGGGTCAGACGCCTCAAGGTTTGCGCCTTTTCTGGAGTGATTGGTCTGGAACCGGATAAGCCCAACATTGTTCGGGCTTGACCCATTAAGGGAATGACATCTGCTAGGGGTGTATCCGGAGACGTGGTCAGGGGATGAGGGTCGATTAGAGCCTCAAGGGCAGGTAGAGCGATAGGGGGGGTGTCAGGCTGCATAGGAAGTTTATGGTTTCACGCTGCGGATAGATGCAGCCCCTACTGTCTTTATACTTCATAATTTTTTGTACTATCAGAAAAATTACTTAAATTCTTAAAAAAAATTTAGATTTTTTGCAGAATAATCCTCAAATCTACGGATTGACAAAATGGATTGAGTGTGTTTTGAGGGTGGAAGCGATCGCACAGTTCGGAGTGAGGACTTTAGTCCTAATTCCCTGTTCCCTGTTTTGTTGACACTCCGCCGACTGATGATTTAGCGATCGCATTCCATATTCAGAATTGCCTCGCTGGCGCGTCTATTAACTGTAGCAATCGCTGTCGGAGTGTCTCTAAGCCCAAGCGCTGCGTGGCTGAAATGAAGACGGCATAAGGATACAGTTGCTGTGCCTGTGCCAGTGTGTCAGAATCCACGCGATCGATCTTTTAAATCCTCTTGTTGTGACTGATACACAAGCTTTTCCCAAAGCGTGAGCAGATAACCATCAGGAGTGAAAGCAACTGGCTAAATCCCGTTGGTGTGTCCTTGCGAAACTTCAGGCACTAACCATTGCGAACATTCCATATCGTCTTTTGCTTAAGTCTTGACCAAATCAGAGTGGGTAAAACGTTTTAGATGAGTTGATTCTAGGTTAAAATACTGATTTAAATCTTCAATCTTGACCTCTTTAATTTCTTGACAAACTTTGCTTCTTAATTGAGTAATAATGTACTCCCTAATAACAGGTTTTTGGGTAAAGCGATCGGCATTAAATTCAATCATTGACCGACGTTGTAAAGCTGCTAGTATCTGTAGGAGTTGTCCAGATGATAGATGAGAATTTAAGTCTCGTTGTAATTCCTCAAACGACATGGGTTCTTGATTGATAGCTAGCCAGGACATCACTTCTTGTTCTAGGTGACTTAGACGCCGGAACTGCTGCTCTAGAAGGGCGCGAATATCATCAAAAATAAACGAATCCCTGTTTAAAAATTCCAGGAAACAAGAAATACTGCCACCAAAATAATTTCTGACTGCTGAAGCCACTAGTTTTAACGCCAAGGGATTCCCAGCATAATGTGAAATCACTGCCCTCCACTCCTTGTCCGATCCAGTAAATGAACCCTTTGCAGAAAAAAGGTTTCGTCCTTCAGCTTCGGGCAATCCCTTCAGGTGTAAAGAGCGAACGGGTAGGGTTTCGCCTTCTAATTCAGCTAGTCCTTGTAGTTTCTCGCCAGACGTTAGCATCAAGCAGCTCTTATGAAGTGTTTCTCCCACACATTTAAATAACTGGCCGTATCCTTCATAGCCATTTTGATAGACTCCTGTGCATGAAGTGAAGTGATTCCCAAGAGAATCACCATTCTGTAAAATTGCCTCAGCATTATCTAGAATTAGCAAACACCGATGAGAACGCAAGTACTTGAGTAAGCGCAAGATTTGGCTGTCCAAGTTGTTAGGCAAATCTGTTTCCTGACGCTCACAGAGAAATTGAATCAGTTCTGCTAGTATCTCTTCTACAGGAGGAGCATGAAGAAGACTTCGCCAAATAATAAACTCAAATTCATGTTGAATCCGCTGGGCAAGCTTCGCGGCCAGAGCGGTTTTGCCCATCCCCCCCATACCAAAAATTTCTACTAAGCGGCAGTTGTCCCGCACAATCCATTGCTCTAGAGTAGTAAGTTCGGACGTGCGACCGTAGAAAATTGATACATCCGGTGCTTTACCCCAATCTTTGCGATCGCGTCCCTCAACAATTTCGTTCCAGTTCAATCCCAGAACCTGGCAGTACGCCTTAAACGCCTCAGCATTAATCGGGTGCTTGCCTGCTAGAAACCGTTTCCAAGTGGATTCTGAAATGCCAGATGCCAGAACCCCTTCTTCTTCCCAGGAGATACCTAAAACTAGACTGGCTTCCTCAAGCCACCTAAAATCATAAACTGCCCATCCCTTTTCTTTCCGAGTCTGCTTAACTTTGGCTAGTCCTCGTTGAGATGCTTTGAGAGTGGTCATGGCAACGAACCTCAAAGAACAATGCAACTGTAGAACTTATTGCCCCTTGTCTTGGCTTTTTATGCACTACATGCGTTTACCCTTGGATTGAGCGATCGTCAAGCTCAGCTCTACTGACCTTTCTGTGAGCAGAAACTGACCTTACACAATCCGTACAAATCCGTGATTCTGGAGGTGTAGTTAATCAAGAGAGACGAGACATGTCTACAGAAAACGTTGAAAAGTTTTTCTTCCAAGATGTTGAGAACGATTCAGCCCTGCAAGCGTCCCTGAAAGCGGCAAGTGACAGTGGCAGCTTTGCTCAACAGGCTGTTCAGCTCGGTCAAGAAAAGGGTTACAGTTTCACCGCAGAGGAGGTGGAAGCCGTTATGACTGCGATAGAAACGTACTCTGACGAGGAAGAACTCAGTGAAAGGGAGCTTGAAAGCGTTGCTGGTGGAGGCTTTTCACAGGGGTTTGGTTGCGTGGGATTTCGAGGAATTACTAAAGGCATGATTTGCGATTGGATCAGGAGAAGATAGAAAGGATAACAGTTAAGCAGACTTAGCTTTTCAGTACAAATTATCCTTATCTGTTTATGGATTATTACCTTTGTAATATTGCCTTAAATGGGAAAGTTAACCTGTGAAGTATTTCTGCTTGACTTGCCAGTTAATCTTTAGACCAGCCAGTGCCAAGCGTTCCTATTAATGTTTGCTGGCTGGTTTTTTTTAGCCTACCTCATCACAATTTTACTTATTATCATGACAGTAACTCAAGGTGTTCTGGCACAGATTGTAGCCCAGAGTAGCTCTCTATCCGAACGTCTCAATCACGAGTTTTTCAAGGTTGATGCAGTTCAATCGAGCGAACAACAAATCATTGATAAGCGCCTAACCCATTGGTGTCAGGTTGTTGCTCAGGGCAACTGGGAAAAATTTCAGAAGCGGCTGCATTGGGATGGGTGGGATATTAATACAATTCATCCAGTGCTGGGAGTGTTGCCTGTTGCAGATGGTCAAGTTCTACCGAGTTGGGCAGAGACTTTAAGAGAGATTATTCAAACTGCATCAGAACCGATATTTCAGGATGAATCCAAAATCCAACATCTAAAATCTAAAGATCCGATTGACCCTGAAGAGCCATTGCCGTTTGAAGACGTTATGCTACCAGTCCTGTGGACGGCACGGCAGAAATTACTCACTTATCTGGGTTCTGTATCATTATTTCCCTCTCAACTGCTCTGTGAGAAAGCCTATCTAGCACTGGAGCGTAACTTGCTCGCTCAGCTTGTGCATCTTTGTGCGAAAACTCTAGAATTTGAATTTTCTCGTTTCCGTCCTCTTGGGTACAAATACCTGTATCTTTTGGTAAACGCAGCGCCTGATACGGCTGATAAAACTTACTACAATGCCTTTGTGCAGAAACTTCTACAAGATGGGTTGCTAGGTTTTTTCCAAAATTATCCGGTGCTGGCTAGATTGATAGCAACTTCAATTGATTTCTGGGTGGAAGCGACAGCGGAATTTCTACAACGTCTAGAGGCTGATTTACCTGACATCAAACAAACGTTCATTTGCCAAAGTCAGCAGATAGAAAAAAAGGTTATCTCCAATTGGGGCTTAGGAAAAGTTATTGAAATCAAGCCAGGTTTATCAGATTCCCACAATCGAGGGCGCTCTGGCATCGCGATAACGTTTGAATCTGGACTGAAGCTCGTCTACAAACCCAAAGACTTGGGATTAGAGGTGTTCTACGGGCAGTTTTTAACCTGGTGCAACCAGCACGGCGTTCCTTTACCCTTGAAAGTTCTGAACGTTCTCGATCGCCAAGACTATGGTTGGGTGGAATATGTGGAGCAATTGCCCTGTGAGGATGAAGCCGCAGCACGGCGGTTCTATCAGCGGGCAGGGATGTTGCTATGCATTCTGTATGTTCTGGGAGGAACGGACTGTCACAACGAGAATTTAATTGCTAGTGGCGAACACTTGGTGCTGGTTGACATGGAAACGTTGATGCACCACGAGGTGAGAGTTATGGAAGATTTGTGGTTAACAACACTTACTCAAACCGCAAGCGATCGCCAATTTTGGCACTCGGTTCTCCGCACGGGCTTATTGCCTCGATGGAATTTTAGTAAAGATGACCGCATCGCTTACGATATCAGCGGTTTGGGGAACATTGCCCCCCAGCAAATTCCCTGGCGCGTACCGCTATGGAAGTCTGTTAATACCGATGACATGCACCTCGCCTATAAAACCATAGCGATACCAGTTGATAAAAACGTGCCGATATTGAACGGAAAACCCTTATCCCCAAACGACTATCTGGAGGAGTTGGTTGAAGGATTTGAGCAGATGTATCGCTTCTTGTGCAACCAGCGAGAGGTTCTTCTAGCTGATAACAGTCCCTTAACAGAGCTACAATCACAGCAGGTGCGATTTGTGTTCCGCGATACTAATGTATATGGAGTAATTTTACAAAAAGCGCTTACTCCCAAATTCCTGCGTGATGGCATTGACTACAGCATCGAACTGGATGTGCTAGCCCGTGCATTTTTAACGGATGGAGATAAGCCGACGGCTTGGCCAATTTTGCATTCAGAATTGAAGGCGATGGAGCAGTTAGATATTCCCTACTTTGGTGCCAACTCGGATAGCGACGCCCTCACTGTCGGCGTTCTCGAACCCATCGAACGATATTTTAAAGAACCTAGCGATCGCTCACTCATCTGCCAGCTTCAACAGCTCGATGAAACAGATTTAGCCCAGCAAGTGGCGATTATCCGAGGGACGTTTCATGCCAGAGTAGCACGAACACCTGGAACTGAGCAGGCAAAAGCCTCTGAGGCATCGACCCTTCTCGCTGCTGATTTCTCTCGCATCAGCCCCTTGAGCACCCAACAGTTACTCGAACAAGCCAGTCATATTGCTTGGGAAATTCAGGAACGAGCCATCCGTGCAACGGATAGCAGCGTTAACTGGATTGGCTTAGGCTACCTTTCCAATGCCGATCGCTTCCAACTCCAACCTTTGGGTGAGAGTCTCTACGATGGTAGCTGCGGCGTGGCTTTGTTTCTAGCCGCTTTAGATTATCTCAGGGACAGTACTGAGTTTCATAACTTAGCATTGGGCGCTTTAGCATCCTTGCGGAAGGTTTTGCAGTCAGCCGATGCCCCGTCTACCCGAAGGTTTGCTCGCGAAGTTGGCATTGGTGGAGCGGCGGGACTGGGTTCTATTGTTTATTCTTTGGTCAAAATTAGCCGATTTTTGCAAAAACCAGCCCTTTTGGCAGAAGCCGAGCAAGCTGCCAGGGCAATCTCACCGGAACTTATTGCTGCCGATCGCCAACTAGACTTGATGACAGGAGCAGCCGGAGCAATCTTAGGGCTATTGGCTCTCTATCACGAAACAGCCGAGCCAATGCTCATAGAGAAAGCGATCGCTTGCGGTCAGCATTTATTAGAACATCAAATTAGTGTGAATGGTTCCCCCAAAGCTTGGAACGCTCTTGAGAAGAAGCCGTTAACAGGTTTCTCTCACGGTGCAGCGGGCATCGCCTATGCTCTGCTTCGGCTTTATGCTGTCACGCAAGACAATGCCTATCTAGAAGCAGCTGAAGAAGGAATTGCTTATGAACGTCACGTTTTCTCTCGATCTGCTAACAACTGGCCTGACTTCCGTTCCTTTGCTGAACAAAATGGTCAACCTGGGTTTATGGTTGGCTGGTGTCATGGCGCTCCTGGCATTGGCTTGGCTCGACTGGGGGGTTTGCCAATTCTAGAAACAGAGGAAATCTATCAGGATGTGGAAATGGCATTGCAAACCACTCAGAAGTCTAGCTGGCAGGGAGTCGATCATCTCTGTTGCGGTAACTTCGGTCGAATTGAGGTGTTGCTAGTGGCGTCGCAAAAACTGTCTCGACCTCAGTTACAGGAAATTGCTCAACAACAAGCAGCTTGGGTAGTGGCAAGAGCCAAGCAAACGGATGCCTACCAACTATTTGCCAATTTACCCAACTCCGTGTTCAGCCCCAGTTTTTTCCAGGGAACGGCTGGGATTGGCTATGAGTTACTCCGGTTAGCTTACCCAGAAGTACTGCCCTCCGTGCTGCTGTGGGAATGAGATCCAGGAGCCAGAGTGGATCAGCGATCGCTTTCTGGGGGAACTTCTCCAAGACAGCATCAATTCCTGAACCTTTACAATAGTTAAAGATTTCAGATAATAATGCTGGCATGAAAGCCCTAGAGGTTGACAACCTCAGAAAAACGTACCACTCCAGCGGCAAGCGCTTTGAAGCTGTGCGCTCTGTCTCCCTAACCCTATCATCAGGCGAAGTCTTAGCGTTTCTGGGACCCAACGGAGCAGGTAAGACAACCACGATTAAAATGATTGCGGGGCTAATTAGACCAGATGCTGGACAAGTCCGCATTGCGGGAATTGACCCCCATCGCAACCCGGAAGCTTTGCGACTCTTGGGTGCTGTCCTGGAAGGCAACCGCAACCTCTACTGGCGGCTGACTCCGGAGGAGAACTTAGATTACTTTGGTGTGTTGAAAGGATTGAGTCATCGAGAAGCGCGTCGGCGTGGTAGGGTGCTTTTGGAGCGATTTGACCTCACATCCAAGCGCCGTACAACTGTGCAAACCCTGTCGCGGGGAATGCAGCAGAAGTTAGCGATCGCAGTTGCTTTAGTCCATCAACCCAAACTACTCCTGTTGGATGAACCAACGTTGGGGCTAGATGTGGAAGCGACTCAGAACGTGAAAGCCTTGGTAAGAGCGATCGCCTCTGAAGGCTGTGCCATCCTCCTCACCACCCACCAATTGAACATTGCGGAGGAACTCTCAGACCGAGTGGCAATTATCCAAAAGGGAGAGATTATTGCCTCCTCATCCACTCGCGACCTCATCCGGCAGTTTTCGGCAGACGCTTACATCATCGAGGTAGAAGGCGAACTCGCTCCAGCACGAGTCCAAGCACTGCAAGGAGTTGGTGCAGATATTCAGGCAGAGCGAATCGTTTACAGGGGGAGTTCAGAAGGATTATACCAGGTATTAGAGCTACTTAACCCCT
>JAIUYC010000173.1 GCA_020216575.1 Coleofasciculus sp. S288
TCTCTACTGGATGCCAGAATTAATGAAAGCTTTTAAAATGAGAAGATTTTTACTTTCCAAGATGGCTCTGAGCCAAAAAAAATGTTACACAAGAACAGATTTAAAAGATTTTTCTCAGCAGTATGATGTGGTGATATGTGGTAGCGATCAAGTCTGGTTTAAGGATGGCTTATTTCGCAGTTTTGATCCTTCATTTTTTCTAGACTTTGTTTGCAATAAAACTACTCGTAGAATGAGTTATGCAGCGACTTTTGGCTCTACCAATTATTTCGGAGAAAAGGAAAAATTGGTTAATCAACTAATTAATCAGTTTGATGCTATTGCGGTTAGAGATTCTCATAGTTTAGACATAATTCACCAAAAGTTTAATAGACCAGCAATTAGGGTACTCGATCCAACATTTTTAATTGGATATAGCGAGATTATGTCAGTTCCCAAGTTTAGTAAGGAGTATCTTTTAATTTACAATATTGAACAGCTAACACCGCAGGAAGAGAATTTCGCAACCTTAATAGCTGAAATTAAAAATTTAGCTATAATTTCAGTTGGTAAACATAATAAGATAGCACAAAGAAATTTGATAGGTATTAGTCCAGAAGAATGGATAGGTCACTTTAGTAAAGCTTCATATATTATTACTAATAGCTATCATGGAGCTATATTCTCTATAACTTTTAAAAAACCCTTTACTGTATTCAATCCCAAAAATAAACCTAAAATAACAGATTTATTGAAATATTTAGATCTAGAAAGCCGTATTTTATCAAATCCAATGGAATTTAGTTCTATACGGGAAGAGTTGTTAAAGATCGATTATGATTTAGTTCACAAAAAACTAGAAAAAGAAGTTTCTAGGTCTAAGGCTTATTTATTTGAAGCTATTGGTGGAAAGCAAGTCAACCAGGGCGCTGAACTCTGTATCTGAGGGGTTAATTCAAGAGTTCTTAGAGAAGCTTTCTGTTGGGCAAACTGTGATTGCGATCACTCGTGCCTTGCTCCGCGAACCAGAGATTTTAACTTAAGTCGAGCAAGCTAGGACTAAAACACAACACAATCATTAAACTCCTTAAATTATGTCAACAGCAACTATCTTTCAAGGCTTTAATATTCCCTGTCCTGACGTATCAGTTATCATTCCTACCTATAATCGCCTCTCAATGTTAGAAGAAGCACTAGCAAGTGTAGCCTCTCAAGATTTTGATGGCGTTGTTGAAATCATTGTAGTTGATGATAATTCTCAAGATGGAACCTCAGAAATTGTTAGCCGAAAGTACCCAAATGTTCACTTGATTAGCCTTAAGCAAAATGTCGGCGCATATGCTGCTCGGAACCGAGCTTTAGTACAGGCAAAGGGTAAGTACATCGCTTTCCTGGATTCTGATGATCTTTGGGAAACCCACTATCTCCGAACTCAAATTACTGCCTTGGAAGGTAAAGAACGGCACTTCTGCATCAGCAACATAGTAATTTGGGATACAGCAGAAAATCAAAAGCAGGTCTGGGTTCAGAAACCGAACTTAGAGAGATACGATTCTCTCATTCACCATCTGCTTGTTAAAAGTTTCATTTATACCCCTTCATCAGTTGTCATCCCTCGACAAGCATTCGATGAGCTTGGCTTATTTGACGAAACAATCAGAGTAGGAGAAGATGCTGCTCTGTATGAGCGTTGTATAGTAGCTGGCTATCAGCCAATCTTCACCGAGCTGCCAGTTGCAATCAAAAGAAAGCATGGTAAAGACCATCTGACTAATGCAAAGAATCTTAAAATTAGGAAGGAAAGTCGGATGGTGCGTGTAAACAAACTATATCCTTTGCTTGAGAAGCGCTTCGATTTAGTCCCCCTTCAATCTATTTATGCGGATATGGATGCCGATTTTGCTAGCCAGTACTTTAACAACGGTTACTTTTTTCATTGGCTTGTATTATCCTTGGCTTCTGCTCGTAATGCTTCTTTACAATACGCCCTGTTCAACATGATACGCGACATTAAAGAGTTGCTTTATAAAGAACTGGTGAGAAGGCGCAATAACGGGAGGAGAGAAATGAATCGCCAGCCGATTCAGAAGTTTCTTTAAAAACTAAACCTGTACCTTTGTCTTCTCACCAAAAATGAAGTTTTTTAGGCTTAAAATACCTACCTTCCTAAAACCATGGAGATAATTCAGCATGGATTACTTACCTCTGGTTTCAATCATTGTACCAGTTTATAACGGGGAGCGTTCCTTACCAGTTTTACTGTCTGCTCTTAAGGCTCAGACTTACCCTAAACTTGAAATTTTGATTGTAGACAACAACTCCACAGACAGTACTGCTGTGATTCTCCAAGCTCAACCATCAGTGCGCTACATCCGGGAGGAGCAACCAGGTTCTTATGCTGCCCGGAATGCAGCCTTGGCGCTTGCCAAGGGGGAAATTTTAGCCTTTACAGATGATGATTGCATCCCTCAGCCGGAGTGGGTAAGTGAAGGAGTCCGTAGCCTGGAGAGCAGTGACTTTCAGCTAGCTGGTGGGGCGATTCACTTACGTTTTAGTGATAAACCTAGGCTTGCAGAGTGGATAGATGGCTCAATGTTCTTAAATCAGGCTACCTATGTTACGAGTAACTTTGCAGTAACAGCGAACCTATTCGTACACCGACAGGTATTTGAGCATATTGGTCTGTTCAACGCAAAGCTAATCTCTAGTGGAGACGCTGAGTTCTGTCGCCGTGCTTGTATGCATGGGTTCCGCATTACTTATGTTGAGACGGCTCGGGTTTACCACCCCACTCGTAAAAGCCTTAAGGCACTGCTGCGAAAAGCTTGGCGGATTGGCTATGGTAACGGTCAACTCATTGCTCAGAATCAAGGAAAAATGTTGGAAAACTATCTGTCACTTCGTGCTTACGGTCTTCCTCAGCCAAACTTCCAGCGCTTGCGCGACATGGATATTTACCTGAGCTATCCGCAGAAATTGCTATGTATGGTAGCCGATTATTTTGTTGTAATCCTGGCTCGTAACTTTGGCTGTGTAGCTGGTTACTTAACTGCTAACCAAGGGTGACGGGGAAAGCTGTAAGAGAATGTTAAGCTCTCGAACTCTATAGAGAGTATTCCAGTGCAACATCTATTTGAAGGTAGATAAACGAGCGAGCCAGTTTTATGCCTAAAGTTTCCGTGATTATTCCAGCCTACAATGCCATGACTTACCTTCCAGAAACTTTGGAAAGTGTTATGGCTCAGACTTTTACTGACTTTGAAGTGTTAATTATTAATGATGGTAGTTCCGATCACATTGTTGAATGGGCTTCTCGATTAGTAGAGGCACGGGTGAAGCTTATTTCGCAAGAAAACCAAGGCTCTGCTGGGGCACGTAACACAGGTATCGCTCATTCTCAGGGAAAGTACATAGCATTTCTTGATGCTGATGACCTTTGGGAACCAACAAAATTAGAAAAACAAGTTCATTGTCTGGATGAAAATCCAGAAGTAGGTCTAGTAAATACCTGGGTAGTTAACGCTGATGAGCAGGGGAACCCTACAAACAATGTTCTTACATCCAACGACGAGGGAGATGTATGGAAACAGATAGCAGTGGAAAACCTAATTTTTTGTGGAAGCGCACCGATGGTTCGTCGTTGTTGCTTTGAGACTCTTGGAGAATTTGATCAAAGCTTACGCTCTGCCGAAGATTGGGATATGTGGATTAGGATCGCTTCCCGTTATTCATTCGCCGTCGTAAAAGAATCTTTGGTCTTTTACCGCCAGCGTCCTACTAGTAAGTCTAACAATCTTCAATTTCATATACAGCATCGCCTCAAGGTAATTGACAAAACGTTTCAATCCGTTCCGAAAGAACTGCTATATTTAAAAGGCCAAGCCTATGGTCGTGCATATCTTTCTGTTGCATGGAAACCTTTGCTCAATAGTGACTATAAAACAGCCCTTTATTTCCGTCAGCAGGCTCTTGTTTACTATCCTCAACTACGTTACACCGAAGGCTATATACGCTTGGGTCTGATCGTCGCAGGGAGACGCTGGCTAGGTACTCAAGGTTACAGGCGAGGGCTAGCGCTGATTGGTTTTATGCGAAAGCAGCGTAACCTTTTAAAGCAATGGATACTAAGTTAACAGCCATTCCTAAAAGAAAACTAACAGTACAACCACAGAATGGAGAATAAGGCTTAACATGAATATCATTCAAATTGTTCCAAGAATCCCTCCTGTAGTAGATGGAGTAGGGGACTATGCGATTAAATTAGCAGATGGACTGCGGAAAAATTACGGTATATTAAGTCACTTCTTAACTTGCCAAGATGGATTTAAGCCAAGCCCGGTAATTAATGGTTTTCCAGTGACTCAGCTACCGACTCAAAACACACTAGCCTTCCTAGACTCTCTTCCAAAGAGTATAGATAAAATAATCTTGCATTATAGCGAATCTTATGACTTAAAGTTTGGTGCACCCTTTTGGCTATTAGAAGCATTGAAAGCAGCTAGGCAGCAGCGAAACTTTAAATTATTAATAATGTTTCATGAGTTTCCCCACCTTAATTTATGGAGAAAACGCTCTTTTGAATTTCCATTACAAAGATTTGTTGCTTGGCGTGTTGCTAAGTTAGCTGATATTGTTTTAACAAACAACTCTGTTTACCAAAATACTTTGACAAGAGGATTGAATTCTCCTGTAATCAGCATTCCTGTTTTTTCCAATATTGGAGAATCTGAGTATATTCTACCCCTGAATAAGCGTAGTCGTCGCCTAGTAGTATTTGGCACTAGTGGTAGAAGATGGAAGATTTACAAAAGAGCGCAAGCAATGCTCCGTAATACTTGTCGTCTATTAGAAATTGAAGAAATTTTTGATGTAGGCCCATCTTTAAATTTAAAGATACCAGAAATAAAAGGAGTGCGCTTAGTGGAGATGGGCGAAAAATCAGCTCAAGATATCAGTAATTTAATGTTGGATTCGCTGGCTGGAATCGCTTACTCTAATAATAACGGACACCTAGCTAAATCTGGTGTTTTTGCTAGTTATTGCGCTCATGGATTGGTTCCTGTAATCACCCAAGCTAAGTCTTCACAAGCAGATGGGCTTGAAAGCAATAAAAACTTTATTTTCGCTGGCGCTCGCTCTACAAGCATAGATATACTTACGTTAGAAAATGTTGCTAATCAAGCCCATGAATGGTACAGAAACCATAGCCTAGCAAAAACTGTGGAAGTATTTGCTTCCCAACTATTAGGAAATGCTTTTTTACAGGAAATCTGTTCTACAGCTTCAAACTAGTTATCTGAGAATCAAACTAACAGGTTGAACATATCGCTTCTACAGGATGGTTACATGTGAAGATCTGCATCGTTACGCAAAATGTCATCAAAGGTAATGGTCAGGGTCGAGTGAACTATGAGATCGCATGGGGAGCTATCCGTCGCGGTCATCACGTCACGTTATTAGCTAGTAGCGTGGCTCCGGAACTGCAACAAAGCAACCAGGTTAGCTGGATTTTTATCCCACCAGTGAAAGGGTTGCCAACGCAACTGCTGCGCGACTGGGTCTTCGCTCAACGGAGTAGCAAATGGTTGCGCGAACATCGCCCTGAGCTGGACTTGGTAATAGTTAACGGAAGTATCACTTGGGCGGCAGGAGACGTTGATCTAGTGCATTTTGTGCATAGTGCTTGGCTACGCTCGCCAGTACATGTCTCGCGAATACGCCGAGACTTTTATGGTGCTTATCAGCGGCTCTATACAGCTTTGCAGGCGCGTTGGGAAAAGAAAGTCTGCCATCAAGCGAAAGCGATCGTGGCGGTTTCTGAGAAGGTCAGGAACGAACTGGTAGACATTGGTATCCCAAAAGAGCGCATTCGCGTCATTGTGAATGGTGTTGATTTGCAAGAATTTTCTCCAGGTGATGCTGACCGCCAAAAATGGGGTCTTCCTGAAGGGGTGCCTCTCGCACTTTTTGCAGGAGACATCAAAACCCCTCGTAAGAACTTGGATACAGTTCTGCATGCTCTGGTACAAGTTCCCGAATTACACCTAGTCGTGGTGGGTTCGACCGAGGGTAGCCCATATCCTCAGCTAGCCGCAAAGCTTGATTTGGAGAAGCGGGTACATTTTCTAGGATTCCGACATGACGTTTCAGAGATTATGAACGCGGTAGACTTATTCGTCTTTCCGTCCCGTTATGAGGCATGTACGCTTGTCCTGTTAGAAGCAATGGCTTCAAGTTTACCTGTTATTACGGCTATCACAACAGGGGGTGCTGAACTGGTGACACCAGCATGTGGGGTAGTCTTGCCCGACTCAGACGATACAGAGGCTTTGGCACAGGCACTAAGCAGGCTGGCGAGCGATCGCGCACTAAGGCGTCAAATGGGTCAAGCTGCAAGATCGATCGCAGAACAACACAGCTGGGCGAGTATGGCACAAAGCTATGTCGAACTATTCGAGCATTTAAGCCAACAAACTCTCCCTCTTCAGTCACCTCTACGTTGTTATGCCAGTTAATTGGCTTTCACTCATAGATTCATAGTAGTTAATTCTGGTTGCATGAGTGTTGCATCAGTCTTGTAGGTAAAGGCTGATTCAGCATTAAATAATAACCTAATAGCACAGCGACACTACGTCCGCTAGAAGATGGTTTCTTGATCGGGTACTTTTACCGTGGAGCTGGTGAGTGAGCCAAAGACAGATACTTTCAAGGAGTTCCCGCACAGAAGGATTTCACCTGGGTTTGCAACCAGCACCAGCTTGGACGGCAATACTGGGGCTAATAATTTTTTCAGCCCTGTGCATACTAGCTCATGCTGGCAGCATCATACGCCTAGCTTTCCCAGTGGGCTGTTTTGCCGTGGGCGTGTTCCTCTATTGGCGGTATCCGATTCTATACTTGGGTTTCACTTGGTGGGTAGCATTTCTGACACCGTGGGTTCGCCGCCTAATCGATTATCAAAGTGGCTGGGTTGATCCAAGCCCAGTACTCCTAGCACCATACCTCGTGATGCTGGTTACTTTTGCTACCTTTGTGAGACATCTACCCAGGGCATATTATCAGGGTGGCCTCCCCTTTATCCTAGCTTTTACAGCTGTGTTCTATGGCTTTCTCGTTGGACTAGTTAATAACTCACCCATCGCCGTTGTGCGCTCTCTTCTTGACTGGCTAACTCCTATTCTCTTTAGTTTTCACTTATTTGTGAACTGGCGAGAGTATCCT
>JAIUYC010000174.1 GCA_020216575.1 Coleofasciculus sp. S288
AGGCTTTGGGATGTCCGCAGCCATCAGGCTATCACAACTGTTCCGCATGGGGAACGCGGACGCAATAGTAGTTTCTCGCAGAGTAGCGCGATAATCTTACAAGGTCATACTGGCTGGGTTTGCTCAGTTGCCTTCAGCCCAGACGGATCAACTCTCGCTACGGCGAGTAGTGACTATACCATAAAGTTATGGGATGTTCGTACCGGCATCTGCCTGAAAACGCTGCTAGGACATAGTCGTTGGCTTCGTGCAGTTGCCTTCAGTCCAAATGGAGCACTCCTGGTCAGTGGCAGCGGGGACTACACCGTAAAGTTATGGGATGTTCGTACCGGCATTTGCCTTAAAACACTGCGAGGACACATCGGTTGGATCTGGGCAGTAGCCTTCAGCCCAGATGGTCGTACTGTCGCTAGTGCCAGTGAAGATAAAACGGTGAGGTTGTGGGATGTCCACACTGGCGAAGTTCTGAACACGTTTGAGGGACACAAAAGCTGGGTGCAGTCTGTCGCGTTTAATCCCGATGGTCAAACTTTAGCCAGTGGTAGTTGTGACTGCATGGTAAGGTTATGGGATGTTCGCACTGGTGAAGCCCTGAAAACGTTTGAGGGACACAGGAGTTGGGTACAGTCTGTCGCGTTTAGTCCAGACGGTCAGACTTTAGCCAGTGGCAGTTGCGATCAAACCGTGAAGCTTTGGAATATCAGCAGTGGTGAATGCTGGCAAACATTATTGGGACACTCTAGCTGGGTATGGTCAGTCATCTTCAGCCCCGATGGGCAAACGTTAGCGAGTGGCAGCCAAGACGAAACGATTAAGCTTTGGGATGTTAATACTGGTGAAAACTTAGAGACACTCAGAACGAAAAGACCTTATGAGGGCATGCAGGTTAAGGGAGTTACAGGGTTAACGGAAGCTCAACTGGCTACACTGAAAGCTTTGGGGGCAGTGGACGATGGATACCAAGTCCTGAGTTCTAAGTGAGTGGTAGGAGCGTTTGGAGCGTCGAGTTGGTAAGAGTTTTCAGCTCATTGCTCACAAAGGAGAGAAACATCACGAAGAGAGCTTAGAGAGCCGCTTTTATCCCCTGGTTAGAAGCCAGGGGTTCTCAGCTTCTATGTATTTTCGGATAGACAACGCTGCTCTAGCGCATAATTTGTCCAGCAATGGTTTCTATCACCCGACTTATGGGATGATCGGGATAGTTGAGACAAAAGATGCCGTTACTGGCGAGCCGAATCACATCTTCCGATTCTGGAAGGATGCCTGAAACGGTAGTGTCGTAGGCTTTTTCAACTTGTTCCTTGAGCTGAGCAAAGTCATATTCCATCAGAGCTTTGTTGATCAAGAGTAGTAACTTGGGGACTTTAAGCCGACGCGCTACGTCCACAGTTACGGCAGTACCCTGAAAATCTTGTTGGTCGGGTCGAAGGACGAGCAAGACAATGTCAGAGACGGTTAGCGATAGCAGAGTCTCTTCGTTAAGTCCGGGGTGAGTATCAATGAACAGGTAATCAAGTTTGAGGGTATCGATGAAATCCTGAAAGCCCTCATTGAGCAGCTCAACGTCGTAGCGCTCGCGCAGCACGCGGGAAATATCATTAACTTTGACACTTGAAGGAACTAGGAAGAGACCGCTACCGGAGATGGCTCGGTTTTTGAGGATAGAGGTAACGTCGTAGACGGCATCTGCGATCGCGCAGCGCCTCCAGAGGAAATCATTCAGGGTACGTTGCATCCGCTCTTCATCAAAGCCGAACAGGACATGAACGCCAGGCGATGGCAGGTCAGTATCCACGATCCCAACTCGCTTCCCTTTACAAGCAATGGCTGCTGCAATATTGGCTGTCGAGTTTGATTTACCAGTTCCACCCCGATAGGAGTGAATGGAGACAATTTTGGACATAGGAGTACGTACTAAGTTGTCGATAGTAACACAACGTATCAAAAAAGGGCGTGAAAAGTTATTAGTTCTGCTTTTCCTTTCACTAGCTGCCTATCATACCAAGTTGACTTCATACTCAGGAGATTCAATAAGGAGCTATCAAACCGCCTGTTAGTCAGTCGTCCCTACTCAAGTTGGCTCTGCTCGCCGCCGTCGCCCTGCTTGCTTAGCTAGCTTCTTAAATACATCTGTTTTAGTAATTTCCTCTACCTGTTGCTTGCGCTTCTCTTGGTCAATCTCGATCCGGAGTTGAGTAACCTCTTCAAGCAGGCGTTCCTCCCGTTGCCGCACTGCCTTTACCATTTGCCTGAGAGATCCAGCGACAGCGGCTACCGCCCGCTCGCCGCGAGTATCGACTTCCTCAATCCTTTTGAGGACTTGGTCGTATTGCCCGTCGATAATCAATCGCGCCCAGTGTCCTAGTTGTTCGATGTATTCAGTCATGTGGCGGGCGCGTTGACTGAGGAGTTGGATGATACATTGTGTTAAGATTGGGGACTTGTACACCCGCTCTAAAAAGTCTTCGCCCTTAAGACGGAGCAGTGTACTCGAACCAATTGCGATCGCGCTAGCCGAACGGGGTTGAGAGTCCACTAATGCCAGTTCACCTAACGTTTCGCCTGCTGACAACGTATTGAGTGTGATTTCCTTACCCTCCCGATCTAAGGTGAAGATCCGGATCTGGCCTGTTTCGATCAGATAGAAAGCATCCCCCGGATCGCCCCGATGAAAAAGGATTTCACCGTCTGATAGATGCACTGTTTTTATTACGTTCTGCCGTAATTCCGGGTCTTCACGCAGAATGTTCCGAAGCTGTTCGAGTGAGTCTGTCATTGTTCCTCAAGATTCGTACTTTCTCAATTCCTTTGCCGTTCATCCTCCTATTGGATAGGTATTGATCTCTACCTCGTTCCTAAATGACTAGCCCGCTCTGATGAAAATAGATGTCAGGGGAGGGCGATGTTCATCCTTAATTGTCCGTAATTCCGCCATGATGACTGTTTCAACTTAGGAGGAGAGCTGAAAATTTACAAGTCCGATCGCGCTTCCCAAATCCGCGAAATCTATACTTTTCTAGCCTTAGAGAGCGGTCTTTACTGATAAAGACATTATCCCTATTTATTTCTCGTCGTTTTTGGTCATGTCAATACTTCATCATAATAATAGGAAGATGAGGATATCAATCCTCTGAGTTTCTTGTCCTCAATTTTTTTGCCCTTTTCTCCAATTGCTGAAAGAAGTCGGTATCCGTAATTTCCGCCACCTGCTTTTGCTTCTTGGCATGGTCAATCTCAATGCGGAGTTCCCGCACCTGTTGTTTGAGACGTTGCTCACGATCACGAACTTCCTGTGCCATCCGCTGGAATACTCGTCCCATCTGCCCTAGCTCGTCACCGCGACGAGCGACTTTCGTTAGGTTTTGAGGATTGCATTCTTGAGCTTTGTCAGAATCAGCAGTGTTTTCGCTAATTTTCTCAGCCATCCTAGCCATGATTCTGATAGGCTGGATTACACTCTGCTTGAGCAGAAAATTAATCAGAAGAATGATAGCCGCAAAAACTCCTAGAAAAATTCCAATGACTAAGGAAAAAGAACGGCGAGCACTTTCTAAAACGGATTCTGCCGGAACATAGATCGTTTGAGCCCCAATTATTTCGTTGAGCTTCCAACCAAATCCATGCTCCGATCCATAGGTGTTTATCTGGCTTTTCGGAGCCGCGTCTGGAGTGCTGTGACAGCGGAGACAGCTTTCTTCTTTAATCGCTAGCGGTCGAGCAATATAAAAGACTTTTTCTCCAAACAATTCTCTAAACCCTGAGAGTTCTTTCAGGTTGGAATCTTGGCGGAAGCGCTTGGCTAGTTGAGTTTCAAATTCATCGGCTTTATCCCGCAAGTTTGTTGGATTCAGAGTTGCATCTTTATGGAAAAAGTTGTTGTAGTCTGGATTCTGGCGTAACTTCTCAAAAATTTCTCTGACCGAGTAGGATGGTATACTTTCAGCAATAAATTCTTCCTCTCTATCCAACAGTGGAGTCAAAAGAGGATTAACCTGGGTATTTGTATAATTCCTCACGGAGTTCATTGTCTCTAGGAGAACCATCCCCTTAGAAACAATCTGCTCTTGTGCTTTCCGCTGTAGTGCTTCTGAAAGCGCAACGCCACTAATAAAAATACCACTGATGAAAACTAGGGAAAGAAATAAGGTGAATTTAGTGCCAAGTTTTAAATTATTCATAATCATAATGACTAGACCTCTCGCAAATGCCAGTTAAACTGGGTCGCTTAGTAGTTATCGCCCTTTTTCTTATCATTTATGCGGTTATGGTTCTCCTCAATCTTCTTTAAAAAGACTCAGTACATACCACAAATTCATAAGTTTGGCAATCTATTAAGTAGACGCCTCTATAGCGTTTCTCGGCCCTTCTGGAATACATCTAGATTCACGATACGTAGGGGCGGGTTTCACCGAGATATCTGCTTCCCACGGCTCAATCCAATAAACTCGCCCGTCCTCCCATCGTGTGAGAACCGCCATAGTCAATCAATCTATTCGTATTGATCGCAAAGGGCTACTCGGGTGGTAAAGTGCGATCGCTGTCTATATTAACAGCCTCTTTCAGTATTTCTACTTATCAGATCTAGTCGATGCAAACCCAGTGCGAGAACGGTAAGATCGAGGCAAGCTAGCTCTAATGGACGATGGTATCTAATTCTACTCCCTTCTCAGATATTCAAAATCATTGGGCACGCTTGTTTATTGAAGCTTTAGCCCAGCGTGGCATTATCAGCGGCTTTCCCAATGGCACGTTTCGCCCCAACAACTCCATGACCCGCGCTGAGTTTGCTGCCATCATCGCCAAAGCATTTCCAAAACCATCCAAACGGCAGTATGTGGGCTTTGTTGATGTCCCTGCGACCAACTGGGCAACGCCAGTAATTCAAAAAGCCTACGAAATCGGCTTTATTAGCGGGTTTCCCGACAAGCACTTCCGACCGACTGACCGGATATCCAGGGCGCAAGTTTTAGTGTCCCTGGTCAATGGCTTGGAGATTGCCTCCCAGGTAAAATCTGACCTGCTGCCAGTCCTCCCACATCTCTATCAAGATGTTGCGGCAATTCCTAAGTATGCCAGGGATGGCATAGCCATTGCCACTCGTGCAGGGCTTGTGGCGAATTATCCGACTCTCAGCTTACTCGGTCCTAATCTGGCAGCAACCCGTGCGGATGTCGCGGTTTTTATCTATCAAGCGTTAGTGTATCTGAATGAAGCTCCTCCGATTCAATCCAGGTACATCGTGGTTCCGCCAGCAGTGGGGATGCTGCTTTCGACGGTTAGCGTCAATCATCGCCGGGAGTTCCGGGGAGTGTGGGTGACAACGGCATGGAATAGTGATTGGCCGTCAAAGCCAGGACTCCCGGTTGAACAACAGAAAACTGAACTGATTCGGATCATCAACCACCTAAAAGCGCTGAACTTCAATGCCCTAGTCTTGCAGGTTCGACCGGAAGGAGATGCACTGTATGCCTCGAAATTGGAGCCTTGGAGTGAGTGGTTGACAGGGACTCAGGGGAAAGCACCGAATCCATTTTATGACCCGTTGGAGTTTGCGATCGCCGAATGTCACAAGCGCAATATCGAACTCCATGCTTGGTTTAATCCTTACCGTGCCAAAATCTCTGTAAAAGGTTCGCCCAATGCCCGCCCTCACATCGCCCTCACCAATCCAGATGTAGTTTACCGTTGGGGCAATTATTTATGGATGGACCCAGGCTCGAAAGTCGTTCAGGACAGGGCTTATAACGTCATTCTCGATGTAGTTAAGCGCTATGATGTGGACGGCATTCACCTAGATGACTACTTCTATCCCTATCCCATCCAAGGGAAATCCTTCCCCGATAACAAAACCTATGCCGCTTATAAGGCAGGAGGTGGGAAACTGAGTGTAGGTGACTGGCGGCGGGACAATGTAAATAAGATGGTTCAGCGCCTTTGGGAGGGGATTAAGGCTACAAAGTCCCACGTTAAATTTGGCATCAGTCCGTTTGGCATTTATCGTCCGGGACAGCCTGCTCAAATTAAGGGGTTGGATGCCTACAGTGTCCTTTATGCTGACGCTAAAAAATGGTTGGAACAAGGTTGGGTTGATTATATAGCGCCGCAGCTTTACTGGAAGATTGACCAAAAGGCCCAGAGTTATCCTGTATTACTAAAGTGGTGGACGGATATTAACCACAAACAGCGACATATTTATACGGGTAACAACATTGCGCAGTTGGATGGAAAAAGTTGGAAGCTTCAAGAAATTAACAAGCAAATTGATATCAGTCGTAACCTGGTCGAGAAGAAGTCACTGGGAAATATCTTTTTCCATATGACTATTTTGAGTCACAATCGTCAGGGTATCTATTACAACTTCAAGTCCTCGGTTTATGCCAAACCTGCACTTGTGCCTACCATGCCGTGGTTAGATGCTATACCACCCTTCCCACCAACCGAATTGAACGTGAAAAACCGTCAGCTAACTTGGAAAGCTGTTAATGATAAGGATGTTAGTTCTTGGACGCTCTACAAGCAGAATGGTGGGACTTGGACGATGGAGCAAATTTTGTCTGGGGCGACGAGGGCAGCAACGGTTGAGCCTGGAACTTATGCCCTGTGTGCAGTGGATAGGTTGGCGAATGAAAGTGCGGGAGTGAGTGTCTCAGTGAAGTGATATTGCCTCCTATCTGAGGGCTTGGTGCAACATGTGATATCGCGCTTCTCATCGCCAACAGCACTTCAACAAAATGTTTAAACTGGTAGATTAACTCGAATGACACAAAGCTAACCTGGTTTGTTGGGAGCGCTTTAGCGCTAAAGTGCCAACTAAAGACCGTGCAATCTCCTTCACGCGAGTGCCATTCCCTATAATTCGGGCTAGCTGCCCCAATCAAAGCTATAATCAACCGCGCCCTTGGAGGTGCATGAATCTGCGTCTGCGTTTCCCCAAGTTTTTTTTGTTTAGCGTTCTTTTTACGTCTTCCTGGCTAATGACAACTTCTCTACCCAGTGATGCTCAGCTCAAGTGGCAGTCGCCACCTGACTTAATAAACCAGATTTTAGACACCCCACTGCCACCAGGGGTAATGTTATCTCCCAATCATCAATGGCTAGTTGAGTTGGAGCAACCTCCCCTGCCGTCTGTTGCTGAACTCGCTGAACCTGAGGTGTCGGTAGCGGGAATTCGTCT
>JAIUYC010000175.1 GCA_020216575.1 Coleofasciculus sp. S288
TGCAAGTCCACATTGGAATAACCCAAACGTCCTTGCTCAGCATTCTGAACCAGCAAGTTGACATAGCTCGATCGCAGTAACCAAGCACTCAGCAGCCACACCCCAGAGAAAAGTACGATCACAAAGATAAACACCCTATTCTGCCATTGTCCCAGAGTAAATTCTGACTGGGTTGGAAATGCCCAATGCAGCAGACCAATTGTGGCTAAGATGGCAAGCCCCGTGATGCCAGTCGTCACCGGTTCGGCGATGCCCTGTACGGCAGTCTGAACTGAATTGCGAATTCTCTCCGGTAGGGGTTGGAACAGTACAGGTTCGATGCCAGCAATTAAGGTGTAGCGTAATAGCTCGTCAAGGAACCTGAGCAAGATAAGACCTACAAAAAGTCCCGTAATGATTTCCGGTAACGGAATAACGCGATCGATCAGCCCGATAAAAAAGTTCAGAAAGCCCGTCAGTGTGAGTAAGCCGACGAGCGATAGGGAGGCAGGCAAGAACATCGCCGCGATAAAGACGCCCAATCGGTCAATGGCACGACTTGAGATGAACCATTGGGAGATGAGTTCAAACAACCCGACAATGCCGCTGAATAAACCTAGGAATCCAGCGATGTCCGAAGTCTCCGGCAGCTTTTCCTCTAATTGACTGAGATACTGGAATTCAACGAGCAGATACAGCGCTTCCGCCAGGATAAAAAAGGCAAATAAAGGGATAATGTAGCGTCGCAGAGAACCACTGGCACGGCGGACGGCAAATTCTGCCTGATCGTCTTCCCACTGCCGCATGGGTGAGTCAGGAAACGCTTGGTTGTAACGCTGGCTTAAATAAAACAACGTTCCTGCTCCTATCAGCATCATAATCGCAGCGATGACAATGACGTTGTTCAGCCCGACGAGAAGTAGTAAAAAGGGTAAGGAGAAGCCAGAGGGGACATCAGCGACTAACAATCCACTGGAGATTATCGGGTAAGTGCGCTTGATTTCTCGGATATTGAAGAGTTGATTGGCGGCTACTTGCGAATTGAGGTCGTTGAGGACTTCTACTGCATCCATCCACAACCGCAACAGAAACACGGTTGCCAAGGCAATGAAACCGTCTAGATAGGGCAACTCAATGCCTACGCGAAAGAGCAGGAGGGGCAGGGCTGCTAAAAGTGCGATCACCAGCAGGACGCTTCGCATTGGCAAAATACTTTGCAGCCAGGAATATAAGACTCCCAACCCTGAAACCATCAAGGCACTGGCAATGTAAATCGCCGGTAACCAACTGGCGCCGTACTTGTCTAGGAACAGCGCCACTGTGCTGTGTTCAAACCAAAGCAGCCCAACTGATGTCGCCGTGTAGAAGGCGAACATTAGCAATGTTCGCTCACCCTCTTCTGGACGAAGATTCACCCACTTGAGAAATTTCCGTACCCACTCACCTTGGACGCGAGCACGAGGTTGCAGTTTCATTTGGTGGCGATTGGTAATTGGTAATTGGCGATCGGTAATGGGTAGTGGTTTTCTTTTCCCATTCCCCATTACCTATTCCCCATTACCTACTTATCATTTTTTAGGAGAAAGCAGCATCATCATACTGCGCCCTTCTCGTTTTGGCGCTTGCTGAACTTCCGCTAACTCCTGTAAATCTGTTGCCATGCGTTTGAGCAACTCCTCAGCTAGATCACTATGCTGAATTTCTCGGCCTCGGAATGTGATCGTAGCTTTGACCTTATCGCCATCTTTAAGAAAGCGTATGGCTTGGTTGACGCGCACCTGGTAGTCATGATCCTCAATTTTGTAGCGCATCTTCACTTCCTTGACATCAGCGGTGTGCTGCTTCTTCTTGGCTTCGCGGGCTTTCTTCTCCTGTTCAAATTTGTATTTGCCATAGTCCATAATGCGACACACCGGTGGATCTGCCTTGTCACTGACCAAGACGAGATCCAACTCTTTTTCCTCGGCGATGCGCAAAGCCTCTTGAGGTGTGATTATCCCCAGTTGTGCTCCATCTGTGTCGATCGCTCGGATCTTGGGAAATCGGATTCTTTCGTTAATTTGGGGTAAATCGCGTTGGCGTTTTCTATCAGTCACAGGTGTTTGTTTAGTTTCTAGGATTCGGTGAGTTAATAAGGAGTAGGCTTAGTTTACTTGCCATTCTACTGAGTCTGATCGAGTTTCTGTGCAGGTTGTTAACGTAACTTTCAAAATGGCTGAGGCTGAGGGAACTTCCGAACTCAGAAGACGCCGTTTCGAGCAAAAATGCAGCAAGGGTTCCGCACTGATACCCGTAGGGTCAGACTTGGGTTGTTGACATGCTCGGAGGAAAAAAGTAAGCTACTCCCCAATCCAATCCTGCTGGGTAGGATGAGGGCTACCCCTGTTAAGGTGGCAGGTTTTAGGTGTTAGGTAGTAGGGAAAGCAGGCTTTGCCACTCGTTTCACTAACGCTAGCGGGTTGACTCGCTCCGAGTGAAGCAGGTAATTTTTTCAGGCAACGGATTACTGTCTAGTAGATGAAGGTCAGGCTGCTTGAAAGACGTCAAGATTGTCCTAGCAAAAACAAGCCTACACTGCCGCTGTAACTACACTAGAGACGCAAAACGCCACCTTTTCTAAAAACGACGAACTAGGATGCCTATTCAAGTTGTTGAAATTCTCTCAGCCGAAGAACTACGCCGCATGGTCAACCGTTTGGCGTCTCAAGTTATTGAAAAAACTAGAGACTTATCCCAACTCGTGTTGGTGGGTATTTACACCAGAGGTGTTCCTCTAGCCAAGCTGTTAGCACGTCAAATTGAAGTGCTAGAACAGGTGCAAGTCCCTGTGGGGGCGCTGGATATTACGTTTTACCGAGACGATTTGGATCGGATTGCCATCCGAACACCGGCAAAAACCGATATTCCCTTTGACCTGTCTGACAAGATAGTGGTGTTAGTGGATGATGTCATCTATAAGGGACGAACTATTCGCGCTGCCCTGAATGCGGTGACTGAATACGGTAGACCTCAAGCTATTCGCTTATTAGTTCTCATTGATCGCGGACATCGGGAGTTGCCAATTCATCCAGATTTTACGGGCAAGCAGCTATCAACAGCCACTGGAGAACAGGTGAAAGTTTATCTACAAGAATTGGATGAACGGGATGCTGTGGAATTAATCAAAGTTCTCTCCTCTTGAAAATAGGAGTCAGGAGTCAGCGGTAGCAGGGGCTAGCGGTAGCGATGCTCTTGAGCGTCAGCTTACCCTTCGGAACCCCTCCGGGGAACGAGAAGACTGACGCCTACGTTTGTGTAGTTCTGCAACTTTAGTCGTTAGGGATTTTTACTGAAAAGTAATTTTTTTAGTTTCCTTGATTCAGCAATCGTACTGATGAATTAAGTAGCTGAATATCCTATTTTTAATATTAACGCGATTAAAGATTTATGTTTACCAAAAAGCAAAAAAATCAATTTAGTCACCTCACAGCAAAAGAAAGAATTCACCTTTCCTTTCCTGCCCAGTTTTTATTGGAGAAAAATCGGCTGAAAGGTAAAGTTCTAGATTTTGGTTGTGGCTTGGGCAATGATGTTAAATTATTGCAACAAAAAGGTTTGGATATTACGGGGTATGACCCTTATTATTTGCCGCAATACCCTAATGATAAATTTGACACGATAATTTGCTTCTATGTTTTAAATGTTTTGTTCCCTGAAGAGCAAGCTAATGTCCTAATGGAACTTTCGCATCTATTAAAACCAGGAGGCAAAGCGTATTATGCTGTGAGAAGGGATATAAAAAAAGAAGGATTCCGAGAACATTATATTCACAAAAAACCTACCTATCAGTGTATCGTTAAACTTCCATTTCAATCCATTCACCTAGATAGCTATTGCGAAATCTACGAGTACATTCATTATAATCATCAAAGAAACTCATCTAACAATTGCATATTTTGTAATCCTCATAAGAATTTAACTGTCCTCACAGAGTCAGCAACAGCTTATGCAATGTTTGATGGTTATCCTTTGAGTAAGGGGCATGTGTTAATTGTACCCAAACGCCATGTTGCCAATTATTTTGAACTGCCATTTAAAGAACAATCTGCTTGCTGGTTTATGGCTAATAAAGTTCAAGAAATTTTAATCCGAGAATTTGCTCCGGACGGGTTTAATGTGGGAATGAATATCAATAGAGACGCTGGTCAAACGATGATGCACGCTAATATTCATATTATCCCTCGTTACCAAAGTGATGCCGTTGGTGTTAAAGGGGGAATGAGACATGTAATTCCTAAATTAAAAATTAGAAATTAAGTTTGAATTGAGGCGATTACCCTGAACCCCCAAAAGTTCTCCATCCAGATGTGACTAAGTTCAAAGAAGTCGGCGAGCTGAACCACGAATTACCAGAAATAGCCCGGTTTGATTTGGGTGTAACGTTGCTCAGTGTCGTAGTGTAAAAGGTATTCGCGTGCGATCGCACTCCGCGTATCGCCAGAGCCGATCGCACTATTCTTCCCATTTTCCCGCACCCGTTTGACTTCCTCTTCTCGAATCTCGGTGTCAGTAGAAAGCAGGATAACCTGATGGCTGGCTTGGGGGAAGTAGCGATCAACTAGGTTTTTGCGGTGGGCGGAGTCGAGGCGTCCGAGGGGAGTGTCAATTGCTACGGGCAGTTGTCGTCCAGAAGCACGGGCAAGTCCCCACAGGAGGGAGATGGCTAGGAGTTGCTTTTCTCCTGCCGAGAGGCGGTGTTTGGGAATCGGTTCTCCGTCGTAATCGTACAGGGAGAGGGCAAAGGTTTCGTTGTCAATTTGGATGCGGTGTACCAGGTTGGATTTGTGGAGTAGGTAGAGGAAGCACTCGGTTACCAGCGTTTCTAGTTGGTCGAGTTTGCGAAGTTTGAGGCGTTTTTTGAACTCTTTTAGCGTACTTTGAGCTTTAGCGGCGGCTTTGAGAATGTGTTCGGTTGTCTGTTGCTCGATCGCGACTGCACTATAATCAACTAATTCTTGTTTGGCACGAGCGATCGCTTGTTTGATTTGCTCCACCTCTCGCTTTGCCTGTTCGTAGTCGGCTGAAAGCTTCACCACTTCAGCTTGTGCCTGCTGGAACTGTTGTTTGAGCTTGGCGTAGACTTCGGGGGCGGCGGCTGTTGCCAGATAGCGTTCTGTGGCGTCGATGTCGGTTTGGCAATGTTGCAACTGCTGGATTCGTTCTTGAGCGTGCTGGAGATGACTGGGTAATCCGTGTGCGAATAGGCTAGCAAGTTGCTGGACATCATCAGCATTGGCATCTAACCAAGGATCAATGTGAGTTTGGGTAAGGGCTTGTTGCTCCTGAGCTAGGAAAGCTTTAATTTGCTTAAGTTGGGTGGGTTTGAGCTTGAGAGAGGGAAGAAAATCTAGGAGGCGGCGATCGCGAGCTTCTAACTGCTGGCGTGCTGCTAATTGTTGTTGGTGCTGAACTTCTTGTTCAGCCTGGTGTTGAGCTTGTTTGAGCAAGGGGTGAATCCGGGCTAATGGTAGGATTCCGGCAGCTAAGTCACGCAAGGCTTGACGGTGGTTTGAAGCTTCTTCCTGTAAGCGTTGAAGTTGAGTTTCGTGTTGAGTCTGTTCGGCAGCAATCTTGCCTCCTTTGGTGAGAAAGTCTTCCTCAGCTTGGTTCAACTTCTCTTGGGCGGCTTCGAGTCGGGGTTGAATGGCAGCTAATTTCTGTTTGGCCGTTCGCTTTTCTGGGTTGAGGGAGTCTAGCCGATGTTCGATTTCTTCTAGTTTTTGCCGATCTTGGCGGCTAGCGCTTGTCTTGCGTTTGCGGGAAATGAGTACGTCTAAGTCGGTGGAGAGGCGATCGGGGAGTTCTAAGCCGAGGAGCGATCGCATCGCACCCACGACGAGGGGGGGTAGTTGATCTTGCTCTGCTAGTTCTTTGACTTGTTCTCCGTCAAATAGGAACAAATTGGAGATGCCGAGGGGTAGCAAGTCTTCAATTCGTTCATCCCAGGCTTTGGTGAGGGCGGCATCCGGTAAGCCGTCTGTGGAGATTTTCAGGGTGTCGCGTCCGTTTTTGGGCTGTCGAGTCCAAGTTCGATGGATGCGAAATTCGGTAGGCTGGGGTGCGTTGTTGAGGGTTTGCTGGAAGGCAAGTTGAATGCTGGTGGGTTCGTCACTGATGTGGCGGTTGACACACTGACTCAGGAAGTCGCTGTAGGATAGGTTGCCACGAGTGGAGCATTGAGCACGTTTTCCGTAAAGTGCCAGACGGATGGCATCTAGTAAGGTAGTTTTACCATGGCCATTCATGCCTCCGAACAGGATGATGGGTTGCTCGTTGCTGGGGGAGGTGAGGTTGATGATGTTCTCACCTCGATAGGGACCGAAATTCTGCAAAATCAGTTGGGTGAGGATGATTTGGGGAATCCCTTGCGGTTTATAGTCTTTTGCTGTTTGGAGTTGAGGAGAGGTAGTGTTTTCAAGGGTGTAGTTTGCTTTGGATTCGGAAGCAATGGGTGATGAGGATTGAGCTTTGCTGAACTTTAATTCTGCCCAGGAGTTGGGTTGAGCGATCGCGTTTGTTGGCTCATCTGTGTTTACCCCCCTCAGTCCCCCCTTGCTAAGGGGGGAAGCCAATTCCTGGTTGCTAAGGGGAGAAGTCAATTCCTGGTTGCTAAGGGGGGAAGCTAATTCCTGGTTGCTAAGGGGGGAAGTCAATTCCTGGCTCTTGTTCCCCCCTTGATAAGGGGGGTTAGGGGGGTAGTGCAAGATCTCGGTTGAAGTGGATTGTGGAGTTTTACCCGTTGTCAGTTGCTTGACGGTATCAATATCACCTTGGGTTGCCGCTTGTTTCAGGTTGCGAGTGCGATGGGCGTTTTCGAGGGTTTCGTTTTTGGAGCCGAAGTTGAGTTCGCAGCATTTTTCCAGTTCGTCGTAGAGTCCGATGCGGCGGGACATAGTTTGAAACTGACGCTCGGTATCGAGGAGTCGGTTCATGAGTTCGAGATGGATGGAATCGTTGCAAAGTTCTCCAAGGATGCTCCATTCATCGACACCTAGATAGCCATTGCCTGCATTGCGACGAGGATCGGGGAAGATTTCGCCAGTAACTTCTTGGTAGATGCGGGGAAGGGAATCGTCGAATTCGTGTTTTTCTTCGAGCCAAATTCGGCGAATTTCGCTGAGTTCTTCGAGGGAAATCAGCTCAATAT
>JAIUYC010000176.1 GCA_020216575.1 Coleofasciculus sp. S288
TGCTTCGACTAAGCTCAGCAGCCATCTTTGATGGGAGCTTTACTACTCAGGGATTAACTGATAACTGATAACTGATAACTGAAAGGTGAAAACTACTTCAGCCTTACGATAGAGCGATGCTGTCACTGCCACAAGTCCCCAACTGGATACACTCCGAATGGTGTTTTCCTTCTAAAGCCCGGCAGCTACTCTAAACTTTAGGTGTTAAGTCCATACGGTAGAGAGTTTTACCTTCGAGGTTGTGGAGAGCAACCGTCATTACCTTGCTGTCTCCATCAATTTTGACCGTGCCGAAGAACTGAAGACCTTCAGTGGGGGGACGATTGGGCTGCATGTTAGGTGGGATGCTGAGGAACTTCACCTGTGGACCAAAGGTATTGTCGAGTTGATTAGGCCCAAACGTCCCAGCGTTGAGCGGTCCAGCGACAAACTCCCAGAAGGGTTCAAAGTCAGTGAACTGAGCTTGGTTTGGATCGTAGTAATGCGCTGCGGCGTAATGGACATCAGCAGTGAGCCATACGACATTATGAATCTGCTTGTGCTTGATGAAACGCAACAAATCGGCGATTTCAAGTTCGCGTCCCAACGCTGGGCCATCCCCATTGGCAGCGTTCTCAAAATTGACTGAACCATCTGGAACAATTAATCCAATTGGCATGTCCGCGGCGATGACTTTCCAAGTTGCCTTTGAACTCTTCAATTCCCGCTTCAACCACTCAATCTGAGCGTTACCCAAAAATGCCGTTTCTTCACTCTGCACGGGTTGCCGATTGAGTGAGTTTTGTCCTCGGTAGCTTCGCATATCAAGCATGAAAATTTCCAAGGAGGGACCGTAATAGAAGGAACGATAAATCCGCTGTGGATCTCTGCGATTGATGCGAATCGGCGTATACTCTAGAAACGCCTGCCTTGCCCTTTCTGCCAAAACATCGACACGTTTTTCTATCTGATAGCGATCATCGGTCGTCAGTACTTCACCGGGATACCAGTTATTCGTTGTTTCATGGTCATCCCACTGCGCCATTTGTGGGACTTGAGCGTTGAAGCGGCGCACGTTTTCATCGAGTAAGTTGTAGATGTAGTTGCCGCGAAACTCTTCTAAGGTTTCTGCGACTTTTGATTTCGCTGGTGTGATGATATTTTTCCAGATGCTACCGTCATTTAGCTGGACTTCAGCTTGCATGGGGCCATCAGCATAAATATAATCGCCGGAATGAATGAAAAAGTCGGGATTGAACCGTCGCATGGTTTCATAGATTTTCATGCCGCCCCACTCTGGATTGATTCCCCAACCTTGACCGGCAGTATCACCCGACCAGGCAAAATAGATATCGCGATTATTTTCTGGCGCTGTACGAAACGTACCTGTAACGGGATAGCTGTAGATAGTTTTATTGTTTAAATCCTGAAACTTAACTCGGTAGAATATCTGCTGATCTGCTGGTAGATTGCCAAGGTAAATACGCGCTGTGTAGTCACTAGCGTCTGAAACATCTCGACTAACAAATTGATGCCCATTGCGAAGGGATTCGTGGGTACTATATTCTATAATCATCCGTGCAGGTCGGTCAGTACGACTCCAAATCACAGCTCTGCCACCGGAAATGTCACCACTTGCAACACCATAGGGGATTTGGGGTCGCATCCGATCCGACGTGATAATCCCTAGAGCAGAACCTTGTGCCAATCCAGATTTTGATAAAAGGTCTGCGGCGATGATACTACCACCTGTTGCGGCTGAGCCAAGTATGAAGCGACGGCGTGTTACTTTCTGATGATTTTTATGTTGCATACGTATTTTCTTCTCCAAAGCTGCATAGACTCTAGTCTTGCTGCTTTATCAGGAGATAAAGGTCTGGTTACTAAATCTTTAAGTTTTAATTTTGGTTGATATATAGCAAAAGGCAGAGGGCTCCAGGGCAGAAGGTAAAAGGTAAAAGGGATGCATATTGGCTGGTCAAGGTTTCAGGGTTTGGCTGTGTCCTAATCGCCTTGGCGACTGCTATATATAGATATTTTTAAAATAAAGCTGCCAAGTTATTCATTGTTATTGTTGATAGTTGAATATTATTAATTGAGGACACGATATTGCCGTGTCCTTACCTATAATTTGCGTTACTCTATATCGCTAGGCAGGTCTTCAATTGACATTCCTACTTGTTCCATCAGCTCAAATATTTTTCTTACTTGAGCCATAGAAAGCTGAAGTTTTTGATGCCTACCACTTTCGTAGCTGCCAATTGTGTTTCGAGATAAGCCTAATGTTTTGGCGAATTCCTCCTGAGTCATCCCCAGGCGTTCCCGAACTTCTTTAAGAGTTGGCACGTTGGGCTTGCTATTTGAGTTCATAATTGATGTTGAACGAAATCGTAGGGAAGCTACCTTGAGCCAGATAGGTAGCTTCTCTTTTGTTAGTCTTCAGTCCATCTGTTATGAATTTCCTCGTCAGGTAGTCCTGATACGTCAATGCGTAAGGCTTTAGCTAGGGTTGTTATTGAGATTCCTAGCTCCTTTGCTAGTGCAATTGCATCATCAAGCGTGGGATCTGGCGACCTGCTTCCCACTCTGCGATCGTTCGATAACTTAACCCAAGTCGATTTCCTAGTTCTCCCTGGGTTAGACCTAGATTTTCTTGTAGCTGCTTAAGAGTTGCCAATTCATTCATTGTTATCGTTGATAGTTGAACACTATTCATTGAGGACACGACATTGTCGTGTTCCTACCTGGAATTTAAAGTCACTCAATATCGTCAGGCAACTCTTCGATTGACATTCCTGCTTGTTCTAAGAGTTCTTTTAATCTTTTGATTTGAGAGAGTGTAAGCCTTATGTTTCGTTCTCCTCTCTCGTGGTAACCAAGTGTTCTGCGTGTTATTCCTAATTGGTCTGCAAATTCCTCTTGGGTCATTCCCAGTCGTTCACGAACTTGTTTAAGAGTTGCCAATTCGGGGTTGCGATTTGAGTTTTTATCGTTTACCATTTTACCTGCAATGGGAACAATGTTCCCATGTAGACCACTAAAAATGACGGGGAAACCTTGGTTGTCGCCTGTTTCCCTGTCTTCTATCGGTTAGTTTCTCACATCATCAGAGTAGGACGCGAAGGGCTAAACGAAGCGGAGACGTGGATACCAGCCAGTGGATAGGGACACCACAAAGTAGGCGTATCTGACAGCTGACAACTGACAACTAACAAAAAGGAGGTGATGCAAGAGAGCCAATCTAAGGGACTTCCAAGAAATAAATTATCCATTACCCCTGGGATTAAAGGAGGGCGGGTTTTGTACAGATGTTATCCATTTGTCCACGGATTTAATCTCTAAACCCGCCCCTACAAGGATATTTTTTTATTTGGAAATCCCTAAGAAGCGTGTGAATAGCCTTTCATGAAAACATATTGACTGAGTGAGGGCAGTTGTTTCTTTCACCGATAGCTAACAGTTTCTGAGCAACTGCCCCTTTTCTTGCTGTCAATTCAACTGACAACTAACAACTGACAACTAACAAAATTTGACTATGTCAAATATCGAACAACAAACTCAGCTTCAAGCTGAGGCAGAGGCTATTTGTGCCTTTTTAAGAGAGCATGGTTACCGACTTGATTCCTGCGGTCTTGCTGCTTGGAAAGTCACTAAAGGTAGCGATGTGTACTTGTACATTCTCTCCTATCTACCCCATACCAGAGGAGACTGGGGTCTAACTCCACAAGATAATAGTCCAGCTTATCAAGATTTAGATAGCCTTCTCAAACAAGCTCTCGCCAATTACAGGGGAGGTGCAGATGAGTGACCGTCAGCCTCGTCCCTTGCGATACTGAGCAACAAGCTTTTCAAGAATCTTGCAGGATTGTGGACAAGCGAGTTTCCCGCCTGCTGTACGGGCGAGGCATGCCTCGCCCCTACTCTGTGTAGCATCTGTGCGTAAGTCCTACTATATTTGCTATCCATGCGTAAGTCCTGTTCTATGATTCGCATTCTGTATCGGGCTACTCAGCTTCTGTTTCAAGAATTGTGTCGTGAGCTTTGCTGTTAGCTGTTGTGAGTAAAAACTTTGGTCTAAGGTCAGGTCATTGTTTCTTCTGGCTACAATGAAAGCTATCTATTGATAATGAAAAGTGATAAGAGATGGGTCAAGGAGCGGTTGAAGTGAACTTTATACTTCATAGCTCAGGGCAGGTGGGAGAACTGCCCCGACGTTACTCAAAACGCTTTGAGGGATATGGCAATGCAGTCGGAACAACAACAGCGGATCATGGGCTACTTCATTGAGGAGGCAAAAGACCACCTCAATACCATAGAGCAGAGTTTGCTCAGTCTGCAAAGCACCATGGAAGATCCCGAAATGGCGAACGAGGTTTTCCGTGCTGCCCATTCCGTCAAAGGTGGAGCAGCCATGCTGGGACTCAATAGCATTCAGCAAACAGCCCATCGCCTTGAAGACTGCTTTAAAATCCTCAAAGAATCATCCGTACAAGCAGACCAGCGGCTAGAATCCCTCTTTTTGCAAGTATTTGATACCCTTCAAGCGCTCGTAGAGCAACTTCAAACTCCATTGGGTCTGACTGATGAAATTGCCGACAGTATCATGTTGGACGCCGAGCCTGTTTTTGAGGAACTCAACACGCATCTAGAACAGCTAGTTAGGAGTGCAGAGGGTTCCGAAATGGCTACAACAGATACAGAAGAAGTATTGGTGGCAAAAGACTATGGTGCAGAGAGCTTAGCTTGGCAACCAACAAACGTTCAGCCTTTTCCAGAAACCAAACAAGCTTTACCGGCGACCTTCAAACGAGATGTTCTGGTATGTCTACGAGAGATGTTGCAACTGTTCAAGCAGAACGACTTGCCCGAACACCGCGAAGTGTTACAGGCACACTGCCGGAACTTGTATTCTCTGGGAGAAGAATTAGACTTACTGGGTTGGAGCGAATTGCTGGAGACATCAAGAGCCGCGATCGCTTCCCCTCAAAATTCCTATCGACAGCTTGCTGGCCTTGTCATTAAAGAAATCAAACAAGCTCAAGAATTAGTCCTGGCAGGGCGAGAGATTGAAGTCGCTCCTAGCGAACAGCTCAAAGCACTTGTTCCGCAAGAGGTGGGAACACCAACCGCAGCCGAACTCAATGACAGCGCTGCATTAGATAGCGTAGTGTCATTCAGCAATTCGTTTAACACTCAAGACAGTTATATCCAAGACAATCGAGATACTTATATCCAAGACGATACTTCCCAGGAATTAAAGCAACCAAATCATAGGGATACGGAAACACGAGAACACGAAGAATTCATCTCCGCATCTTCCACTCCCCGGATTACTATCTCATCAGAAACATCATGGCGCTCTTCTCCCTCCGCGTCATCGTCTCGGAGGGAAGGAACGGCAACGTCTCGACCTGATGATCTCTGGGAACCAGAAGTTGGAATGGCAGAACTCAACAGCCTTGCTGATATCTTTGAAGGCCAAACTCCCGATCTCGATCAAACTTGGCAAGAAGAAGAAATTATCAGCTTGGATTACGGACAGATACCAACAGAGCCAGAACTTTCATTGAGTGTGGATGAGCAAAACGATTTTTCTGACTTAATCGATGATCTAGATGACTTGGAAAGCTCGGCGGCAAGCGCATCTGCTAGCGATGATGTGACGGCTTGGTTGGGAAACGATGTTCAAGACGGACTAACGTCATACGATCACCAGTCAACAGAGTCACCGCAAAGCGATGAGTTTGACGATATCCTTACTTGGAGTGGAAGCGAAGCGCGATCGCAAGATGAGCGCTTTTCAGAAACAACATCAAGCAGGACGGATGACTTTTCAGACCTCCTATTTGAGGAGGAGAGTCGAAAACCGAGGACATCAGGGGCTATGAACACAGAGGACTTAAATAGTTTGTTTGGTGACAGCTTCTTTGAAGAAGATAGTTCTCCGGAAGAAAGTACAGTCCTAGATTTGGGACTAGAAGCTGACACGGTGCTAGACGTGCAACAGCAGGATGTTGATCCCTTTGCCATGCCCCCTGCTGAGGCGTTCAGTAATGAAGACTCTGAGCAGCTCGAAACGAGAACTAGCTCGTTCCTACCCGATCCAAACTTTGGCTTTGGCGACTTGCTGGACATCTCCGAGAGCGCTAGGGAAGCAGAGCAAAGTCTAGAGATTTCAGAAGAGTTCACGCTAGAAAGTTTAGAAGCGCCAACGTCTGAGGAGAATTTAGCGTTTACTGAAGAACTGGGAAGTGAGGACGAAGATATCGCTTTAGGCTTTGACGATCTAGCCTTTGATGATGAAACGGTAGACGACTTTGATTTTGCCCCCGATAACATCCAACGCCCTACAGATTTGGATCTAGAAGACTTTTTAGCTACGGAAGATGATTTAGACTTTTCTGAATTCCAAGATTGGGAAGAGGAAGGCGAACCGGATGAAGCTTTAGCCATTGAGCTAGAAGAAGAGTCAGTCGAGATAGGTGCGATCGACTCAATCCCAGAAAGCGAAGTGGAACCTGAAGGGGTAGAGAACGATGAACCTGACGGCATTCTCGCTTCGCGCGATCGCCAAGAGGAAGCGCTAGCGGATCTTCAGGCATCTGACCTCGATTTTGATTTAGACACAACATTAGTCAGCCACCTCAACTTTGACGAAGAGGAAGCGGACATGGATGACCAATTGGCAAACGAAGCCGAGGACGTCCAAAGCTTAGCCCTAGACGATTCAGAAGGCTTCAATGATTTTTTAGAGCAACAAACAGCATATACAGAATCCCTGCTAGGTGAGGAAACAGCAGAAGCAACCGATGAACTCGACTTGTCAGGGCTAGAGTTAGAGGAACTGAGTCTGGAAGAAGATTCAGCAACCAGCGAAGCTACCTCACTCGATTGGGACTTGGAGACAGAGGAACAAATCACAGCTCTAGAAACGGCAGAAATGTTTGAGTGGGAAGAACCCCAGTCAACTGAAACCTTGGCAACGGATGAAGCGTTCAATTTAGAATCCCTGCTAGGTGAGGAAACAGCAGAAACCACCGATGAACTCGACTTGTCAGGGTTAGAGTTAGAGGAACTGAGTCTGGAAGATGATGCGGCGGTGAGCGAAGCTGCCTCACTGGATTGGGACTTGGAGACAGAGGAACAACAAACCCCACAAGAAACACAAGCCTCGATTTTCGATTG
>JAIUYC010000177.1 GCA_020216575.1 Coleofasciculus sp. S288
GGCCTCGCTCGGTTTCACTAGAAATTAAAGTAGGTAAGGAAAAAGACACGGAGTTGGGCGATTTGCTGGAAACCGAGGAAACGTCTCCAGAAGACGTCTTGATGCGAGAAGCTCTCCAACGGGATTTACAGCAACTCTTAGCTGACTTGACCAGCCGCGAACGGGATGTCATTCGGATGCGGTTTGGCTTGGGAGATGGTCATCCTTACTCTCTAGCAGAAATTGGTCGCGCTCTAGAGCTATCTCGCGAACGAGTGCGTCAAATTGAAGCGAAAGCCCTGCAAAAGCTGCGGCAACCCAAGCGTCGCAACCGCGTGCGGGATTATCTGGAAGCATTAAGCTAAGAGGTTGTCTAAAAACAACTGCCATGGGTGTAGGGTGGGCAACGCCCACCTTAGCACTCAACTCAACTCAACGATTATGCAACCGACTTTTCAGTCGGTTGTTTTGCTTGTCAATTACCGAAAATAAACCACTCGTGCATCAAGTCCACGCGATCGCAATAGATAAGAGAGGCTTTCCGCACTATTTCGGTTAGGAAATGCCCCTGCATTGACATATCTACCTCGCCCTGATTCATCTATTCTCGCCCTAGGCTCATTTTCCTGAAACACCCGCGCCTGAAGCACTTGATTGACCTGAACCAGAGTATTCTCATCTCCAGGTATGACAACCACATAGCGATTCGGCTTTGGTTCTCGAAGGAGTCCTAATGCTGTAAGAGTTTCCTCACCAGCAATACCGTCAGCTCGCAATCCATTGAATCTCTGGAACCGCCTGAGAGCAATCTCAGTCTGCTCACCAAATATCCCATCGATTGGACCGGGATCGAACCCTTCCGCCCTCAATCTTTCCTGAAGCCGCCTGACTTCTAGGCCGCGATCGCCTCGTTGCAGTACAGTTGGACGGATGGGAGTGCCAAACGCTATCGGCTCTTCAATTGGGGCAAGGGGAGGAAAGCCTGAGCCTGGGGGAGGGGGAAGAGGGCTAAACGTTTGGATGCCAATTCCTCTTCCAGAACCAAACAGAGCCGCTTCAGTTTGCTGCCCCACAATGCCATCTACTGCTAGTCCCTGATCGCGTTGGAATTGGATGACTGCATTTCTAGTTTCTGAGCCAAAATTTCCAGTAGAAGACCGATTGAAATACCCCAAATCTCGCAAACGCTCTTGAATGAGGGTTATCTCTGGACCGCTATCACCTTGTCTATAAGTCTGTGCCAGTGCTTCGCCTGCCACTCCCAAAATACTCAGGATAGCAACCAACGACAGTAAATAGATCCGGGCGTGCGTTGCCAGCTTTTGTCGCTTGAACCATTCAAAAAGCTTAATGCTCTCTAGGGAGAGGGCATCAGTAGCGTCTGTTGGTGTCTCGTCGGCTAGTTCAATGTGAAGATACGCAAGAGTTTCCATATTCGTTTTCGGTAAAAATTTTCCGCTATTCTATCAAGTAAAACTTAGTGGTTCCTGATTTATTTGACAAGAACTTTGTTCAATCCTGATAGTGTCAGAACTATTTTGTAGTATCCTACTGCAATAAATGAGGTAACCTCACGAGCAAAAGCTGAATTGAACTTTGCTTCATATTGTTATTTTTTAGTTAAAGATTTGAGTTAATATTAAGCTTTCTTTAGTTTTAGAGAAATTGCCGTAAAACTCCTTCATTCTGAAAAAGTACAGCTACTTCACTTGTATTTGCTTTAATTGGCATTCTGGTAAAAACGATTGGCTTCTTCGGTCTCTAAATAATGGTGTAGAGTACCCGCTATAGGCTAAATTAGCGATCGCACTTGAGCGATTCCTATAATTTGCACTAATCTTTGTCTTGTTTGCTATTTCCTAAGAGATTGACAAGATGGGTGAGGAGTTAACACCATGAAAATGATGAATTCTTGGGGCAAGCCTATTACTTTGTTGGTTTTGGTATCCAGCGTTGTTTGGAGTCTGGAGACTACCGCTACCGTTGTTCCCGGCATTACTTCAGCCAACTTAACGTTTGAAACCGAATTCATTCTGTCTCAGAAACGGAGTAGTGTCCAACTGACACAGGGACTGATAGGACAATGCCGTGCAGCATCAAGATCGATGTTTGTCTACCGAGAGCGTTCAAATGCCAATCCAATTAGAGCGCTAGAACCCAACGAACAAGTTGCGCTAGCCGAGGAGGCTGGCAGAGAGGGGTGGATCGCAATCAGTTCGCCTATTAGGGGATTTGTAGAGGCAAGAGACCTTAAAACTTGCTCATCACAAGAACCCCGAGAATCGAGGGAACCCAGAGAACCCAGACGAACTCCCTCTCCCCCTCCGTCGTCAAACCTTTGCCGCCAGGTTAGCTACGAGGGGACTGAAGGTTTGGCAATTCGTGCAAGACCTGATGCTAACTCCTCCAGAGTGGGTGGAGTATTTTTTGGCGATCGCGTCAGGCTCACCAATCCTCCACAATTTCAAGTAGACAACCAAGGGCGCGAGTGGGTCAAGATCGCCGCTCCTGTTGTTGGGTGGATGTCTAACGGGTTCCCTTCTACAGGAGACATCAACCTGGAAGCTTGTTTATAAGATTTCTTGCCTGTCGAAATTAACAGGGTGGACTCCTGAGAGTCCACCCTAGGAAGTGCCAGTCTAGGCTGAGGCTTCACACTGTTAACACCAACGCGATCGCAATCCAAAATTGCTTAACAAAATAATAGTTGAAGTGTAATTCTGTCAAAGATGCATCAAGGTTTAAACCACTCCTAGATAGCTGCACAACAAAGCAACGACTACAGAAAAACCCGTAATTGCTAAAGCTACAAATGGGTTTTGACCTTGACCTACGGCAAAGGAGGTAACGATCCCTGCACCTAATGCAGCTGTAACCGCTGCTCCCAGCCAATCTTTCTCAGAATTTTTGTTGTACATCGTTTTTAAGTAACTTAGGTTGTTAAAACTGCGAGTTACAGTTTTACACCGTATCATTTCTTCTGCGATCGCTCTTCCATTACCTGAGATTTTGCAATTAAGTTTAAACTTTAGCTAATTTTCTTAACACAATGCAATGGCTTAGAGTTGAGCATAGGTGCTTATAACTTGCACAGAAAACCAATTACTAATGACCTATTACCCATTACCGGAATCCCCCAACCTTTTAAGGTTGGGGGAGAAAGCCACATCGGCAGTTTAGTTAACTCGTTCTATGTTACCTGCCTTGATCCAGCCTTCTTGCGTCCCCTCAGCCAAGCGCACCTGCTGCCATCTTCTATCGTCGCTCTCTTTCAAAACAATCACTTCCTGATTGAATGCAACACCACCAACGCGATTTGCTTCCGAACCAGGCGCATCGCGGAGACTCAAGCCCTCTGACCAGGTAACACGCGCTTTATAAGCGCCTGGTGGTAGTTCCTCCGTTACAGGCGGCTTACTGGGTGTGGGAGTAGGTTGGCTGGTCGGTTGAGAGTTAGAGGCTGTTGGAGCGTTAGCTTTCTTAGGAGTCGGTGATGCCTTGGGTCTCTCCTCGGCAAAAATCGGCTTGGGAGGGTTAGAAGAAAGTTTGGTGAAGAAGTAGAAACCAGTGGCAACCCCAGCCCCGGCTAACAGCAGGATACCGACGACAAAACCAATAAAAAACTTAGCGATACCTGACAAACTCATAGGAGTTGTTCGTTGTTGTGATTAGCGGCTGGTTGTTCGAGCAGTGACAAACAACCAACAACAAATTACTGAAATTGACGCTGAATACGACTGCTCAAGCGGCTATCTCTAGACGCCATACGCGCTTTTCCAGCAGCTGCCCAGTCTTGTAAGAATTTGATTTGTTCTTGTGCTGTTCGAGCCAGAGGGATGATTTGGCTAGCAGATTCTAAGATATCATCAGTCGTGAAATCTCGGTTTTGGCTAAAGCCAATATGCATGGCTTCAATCAAGGTCTGTTCAATTTCCGCTCCCGAAAAGTCTGGCGTCTCGTAAGCCAACCGCTCTAGATCGTAACTTTTTAAGTTATGAGGTCGCAGTCTAGACAAATGTAACTCGAAAATCGACCGACGTTCTTCCTGGTTTGGCAACCCGACAAAGAAGATTTCATCAAACCGACCTTTCCGGAGCATTTCTGGGGGTAAAGCTTGGATATTATTGGCGGTGGCGACCACAAAGACGGGGGATTGCTTTTCCGCTAACCAGTTAATAAAAGTGCCGAAGACCCGATTAGCTGTCCCCGCATCTCCTTTAGAATCCAGTCCGGAAAAGGCTTTATCAATCTCATCGATCCAGAGAATGCAGGGAGCTAAAGCTTCTGCTAGCTGAATCATTTGCCGAGTGCGGGATTCGGATTCTCCGACCAAACCGCCAAATAAACGCCCAACATCGAGGCGCAAGAGGGGGAGATGCCAGTGGTGCGCGATCGCTTTTGCCGTTAATGATTTCCCTGTTCCCTGAATCCCGACTAGGAGTAAGCCACGAGGATGGGGCAAACCGTATTGTCTGGCTCGCTCTGTAAATGCCCCACCCCGTCGCAGCAGCCAGTCTTTCAAGTTGTCCAAGCCGCCGATATCAGAAATTTTCTCAGTCGTTGGGTAAAATTCTAAAATCTGCGTTTGGCGAATCGTTTGGCGTTTTTCTTCCAAAACCAGTTCCACGTCTTCCGGTTGGATTTCGCCGTGAGAGGCGATCGCACGGGTAAGAACTCGACGAATCCGTTCTAGGGAAAGACCCTGACAGGAACGCACCAGTTCGTCGATCACTTTATCGCTCAGGGATCGACCTGTGGCGGCTAATAGGCGTTCAATCTCTGCTTTGATTTCCGACCCTTTAGGTAAGGGAAAATCCATAACCGTAAGGACTTCCGCTAGGTCGGAGGGGATTGCTACTTGCGGCGATACGATGACTATATTCTTGAACTGAGATTTGAGACGGCGCGATAGATTTCTGAGTTTTCTGGAAACGGAGATATCTTCCAAAAATCGGTAAAAATCCCTTAATATAAAAATACCTGCGGCATTATCCGCCACTTTTTCCACAAATTCTAACGCTTGTAACGGATTGCGACGTGCTGCTCCTGCGTCGTTCGGGTTCCCCTGGTAGCCGTCAACGAAGTCCCAGATATAGACAGGGCGATCGCTGAGATGTTTGGCAGATTTGGCGATCGCTGCTTCTACTCGCTCCTCTTCTGCGGTCGGAATATAAATTAGGGGATAACGGGCACGGAGCAGTAGCTCAAATTCATCATTGAAACTCATAGCGCACCAGGGGTTATCTCGATTTTGGATTTTGGGTCGCTCGTTGACGAGCGCGGACGCTCAACTTGGATTTTGGATTTAAAAACGTATCAATGCCATATTTGATTTCGCCTTCTAAAGATTGTGCCTGCCGAGTGTTGCCTATCCAGGAAATTTTCGCTTCAGAGCTTCTAAGGCGTCCCATCGGCTATCTGTTGATGACGTACCACCATTATTATCAATCGGGATTCCCAGACACTGCTTGTCACACAGTTGCCGTGGGGGAAGTTGTAGGCAGAGTTGCTCGTACAGCCAAGTATCTGGCTGAAAATATCCTTCTGGCGACAGTGTTTCCACCAACTCTTCAAACGCAGTTTCCCGTTCCAACAGTCCGTCATCGGGTTTGTCTGCTGACTCGTCTAACCAGATTAGTTCTGACGTATCAACCGTTAAACGGTGGTTGAATTGTTGCAAGCAGCGGTGACAGGTCAAGGTAACAATCGTTTCTGCTTGAGCCGACACTTCTAGGTAATTGCCTTTGTGTGCCACTTGCATGCGTCCTCGCACTGGGGTTAGCGTGTCCAAACCCGCAATGACTTCATTAACTTGAATTTCCTCTGTGTGCTCTGGTAGTTTGAGCAGCCAAGGAATATGAATAGCTTCCATGACTCTTGTGTTCTCCTTCAAAGGACTCATCCTCAGTCGCGAACACCTTTCTTGTATCTTACGGCCCGATCGCTCTATTCTTTAGCGCCGACGCACCACAAGACGTCGATCCGGTTCTTGTCCACGGCTTTGAGTCTCTAAATCGTCGCACTCTTTTAAAAATGTATGAACTTGACGGCGCTCGGCCGAAGACAAGGATTTCAATTCAAATTCTTCCCCCGTCTCTCGGACTTTCTTTGCAGCATACTCCGCCATAGCTCGGAGTTCTGCTTGACGCCGGATGCGGTAGCCATCAAGTTCAATCGTGTAAGCAGCTTGCTGAGTGTCTTCCTGACCCAAGTTCAGAATTGAATTAGCTAGGTACTGGATCGCATCGATTACCGAGCCGTCCAGCCCAATCAAGGTTTGAATTTGTTCTGAGGTCAGTTTTGTCTGGTCGATTGTCAACCAGCAGCTTGGCTTATCCTCGTGTGGTTCCTCAAGCGTTGCCTTAACACTGGTAGGCAAACTTGACAAGTTCAAGAATTGTTCAAGCCAGTGCTGCCCCCGCTGCATTAGCTCATTGCTCATAGCTAACTTGAAGCCTTTTTCTTAGGACGTTTTGGCTCAAAAGGCATTGTCTCTCGCTTTTCTCCAGATTTAGCTTCTTTTTCCGCCGTCTCCGTTTTCTTAGAACGCTCTGCCTCTCGCTTCTCTCCAGACTTAGCTTCTTTTTCCGGTTTCTCCACTTTCTTAGAACCCTTTGGCTCAAAAGGCAGCGCCTCTCGCTTCTCTCCAGCTTTTGCCGCTTTTTCTTGCTGTTCCAGCATCTTCTGAATGTTTTCCGGTAAGGGTTCCCGCATCAGAAGGAAGGTTTGGGCAGTCTGAAAAATATTGGCAATGAGCATGTACATCAACACGCCAGCAGGTAGTGGGAAGAAGAAGAACATTCCACTAAACAAGACTGGAGTAATCTTATTGACGGTTGCTTGCTGGCGGGCAGCATCATCATTGGCATTCTGATTTGCATTCTGACCGGAAAGAAGCTGGTTGATATACAGACTGATGCCAAAGGTGAGAATCATGCCAACGATATCCCAGTGGATCGTTCCATCCTCGTCAAAGGCTCCCACCCGACCTAAGGCATCAATAAAGAGAAATCCTTTATCTGCGGCCAGTCCGGGAATTGTCCCCTGAAGCATTACCTCTCCTGGCTCTAGCGCTTCGAGCGTTCCATCTTCCGCTAGACGCACGAACTCTTCGCCTTTGGTAATCTTCCACTTGGGAAGGATTTTGGTATCTGGGTACTCAGCCACCAACTGGTTG
>JAIUYC010000178.1 GCA_020216575.1 Coleofasciculus sp. S288
AGTATAATCAGCACAAATCGCTGAAACCGAGATGCCAGCTATAGTCAAAACCCTCCGGGCGCGTCTCCAGGTTTGGGAACCTGCGTCCCAAACCCGACGCGGTCAAAAGGCTTATATTGCAAGCGTTCCAGTGGTTTTGAAGGGTAGCTTTATTTCCGCCGTGATGTACTAGTTTGAGAATTGCGCTTTGCCGTTAAAACTAAAGTCGAGCATTTTCTTCAAACCCACTTCAGCCTAAGCCGCAACTCTGAGACTAGAAGGACTCGATTGCCCGAACTTTTTGAGTTGCTCTTTCACTTCAAGAGGAAGTTGACTGAAAGCGCTACCCTGCCATCCCTTCGTTCCTTGATATTGCAGGAGTCCATAGTAGGTATCTTCTTTGTGAATATGCCACCCAAAGTTGGCTGGAATTACTTCATATCCAACTAGGGTTTTAGCTACGTATCTCGTCGTTGGATTTAGGCTCTGTTGAAGTTTCATAGCTCTTTTTAACTTTCGCTTTTTCCTATTTAAAAACAGAATCTTTGGATTTATAAATCAATTCTATTTTTAGGAAAAGCTACTTGCTCACCATCTTTAGAGTTAATCGGTTACTGGCTAAAGAGAGATATGAACGTTAAGGTGAGTTGTGATTATAGATACTTAATGTAATTGTGAATGGGCTGATCGCGCTCACAGTTTGCTCTTACTTATATATTCATTTTTGTCTGGTTACACTATCTAATTTAAAATAAAACCCCATCTTCGGATAGAGAAAAAATAACTTAAATTCTCCATCAAATGGACTAAAAAATCGCGATCGCTTTCAACTTTCAATCATTTCTTGCAAGCTCCCATCTTTAGGTGGGAGCTAATGACCTTGCATCGTAAATCCAAAATCCAAAATTGAGTGACATGCTCCCCCCTATATCCATCTTTTTCTCGCTATTAGTTTTTCTCGTATAGGAGAACACACTGTTCTGTAAAGTTGAATACTTCCTTTTGATAGAGTTTATGGAATGGAAAATGAGTTGAATAGAAAGTATTATACCAAATCCACTCTTATAACCCCCATTTCAATTTGAGGCTTGTTCTCCCCCTGCCTCCGGGAGCTTCCGAGAGTTCCCCCTGCTTTCATAAAAAAGGAGGTAGTAAGCTCGGGTTTGGTATTATTTCCCTTCCCGCTAGAAGATTATCAAGTAGTGAGCAGTGGAAGCGATACTTCTGCCGGAAGGACAGCAAACAAGAAGATTTGAAAAAATGAGGAAATAAAAAATATGGACACTATTAACAAGGGAAACATGGCAGAACGTTACTGTGCTCTGATCATCGGAGTTCTCTTTTTGCTTATAGGCGTGGCTGGATTTGTACCAGCTCTTGTTTCGTTGCCTGGGAGTAGTGCACCTAATATCCCGGTTGATGCATCTCCTAACGTCTATGCTGCAGGATTTGGCTATTTATTCGGGCTATTTCCAACCAATCTCTTGCATAACCTCGTACACTGTGCCGTTGGACTTTTGGGGATTGGTTCGTACACCAGCTTAAGTAGTGCACGTTTATTTAATCGTGGTTTTGCGATCGCTTATGTCTTGATCGCAATCATGGGACTACTGCCCCTAGCCAAGACAACATTCGGTTTAATGCCGATTTTCGGTAACAATGTTTGGTTCAACGCCCTAACAGCAGCCGTCGCTGCCTACTTCGGATTCGTCCAACCGACACAAACTATGACGCAGATGGACACATCGCCCAGAGCTTAAGAACAGAGCGTTCTCTCTTCGCTAGTGCAGCGTGGCGGAAATAACTATGTAGTGGAGCTTGTAGGGGCGGGTTTAGCCAATAAATTCGCGTATAACCGATAACATCTCAACAAAACCCGCCCTTTCTCAGGATGTAAATGTGTTTCTTAGGAGTTAATGTTGATATCATCGTGGGTTCACTAGATTCGGTAGCCTAGGATAATAGAAGTTAAGGAGGACTATAAATGCAATTTGAAGGCGCGACAGCTTAGAATTAAAATGATATTCCCATGATGAACCGAGTAAGCATTACTGCATACCAAGCCAGAAAGTGGCTTAGTACCAAACCTCAATTGCGTCAAGTGGTATCCGTATCCCTTGCCTTTCTTAATGCTAGCTGGGCTACTCTTCCCATCATGATGCCCCAAGTGGCTTCAGCACAAACCCTAGTACCATCACCTCCTTGTCTAACCCTGCCACAGATAGAACAGCTAGAGCAGGAGATACCCCCTGCCCCGGAGCAGGACATTGTAACGGCAAATACCATATCTCAGGAGAGACTATCTACCCCTAGCCTCTGGTGGGCGAAAGAACAGTTTGATGAGTTTGGTGGCAAGCTCGTGACTAACTGGGTAGCCTACCAAAATGAGAAGAGGATAGACTTGGTGGTTAACCTTCAACCTTGGACTATCCTCGATTATTTAGGACGCTATCGTTTTGTCAATAAGTTTGGCACTGTTGCAAGAGATTATCAATATAATATTAGAGTCTGTGACCAGCAGGCAGAAGCCTTAGCAACTTATACCTGTAATTACAATAGAACCTTTCCAGATTGTCAGATTTTAGTGTTCAAATCCTTTGGTCGGGATAGTTTGCCAGTGCCTCGCACAACGCCTTAAAATTTTTTAAGAGGAGTAGTATCAAAATCCGATCGCATTCTGTACTCGCTCCTTACCCCGACACCCGAATAACTCCTATGACTCAGCTGGTCAACCGTAATCGCTCAAGGTTACAGGCATCTCGCAGGTTGTTTTCCTTGCTCTTGGTTCTGGTGACACTCCTGCTGAGTTTTCTGGCGACTGCCTGTACTCCGTCCGAAGCTCGGACAGCAGAACAGCGAACGTTTCTCGACCTTTCCCTCGACTTCTCAGGGGAGTACCAATTACCTAAGATGACGTTCGAGGATACACGAGTTGGGGGATTATCAGCATTAACCTATGACCGACAGCGCGATCGCTTTTACGCCCTCTCTGATGATCGCTCTCAGTTCGCCCCTGCCCGATTTTACACGCTCAAGGTCAATCTCAAGCACAGCGAAGCGGGGGAAATTGGCCTTGACAAAGTAGACGTTGAGGACGTTACCTTCATCACTGATGAGAACGGTAAAACGTTTCCTAAAGGGAGCATCGACCCCGAAGGCATCGCCCTTTCTCCCAAAAACACGGTGTATATCTCTAGCGAAGGCGTTCCAAGTCAGGGAATTGCTCCGTTCGTTCGGGAATTTGATCTCGAAACAGGACAGCAAAAGCAAAGCTTAAAAATTCCCGATCGCTATCTCCCCAATGATAGTACCAAGGCAGACGAACCTCCGCGTGGTCTTCAGGAGAACTTGGGGTTTGAGTCGTTAGCCTTTGAGCTAGGAAGCTTGGCCGCTGCTACAGGTGACCCCTTTCGCCTGTTTACCGCAACGGAATCTGCTCTTTTGCAAGACAGCTTACCCCCCGACTCCCAAGAAGCCACCCGGGTTCGTCTGATGCAGTATTTAATTGGACCTATCGCTCGCCCCATGGTGGTTACCGAGCATCTTTACTTAGTCGATCCTCCTCTCAGTAGCGCTAGGCAGAACGGCTTAACCGACATCGCAACTGTCGATAACGGAGGCCACTTTCTCAGCCTCGAACGTAGCTATGGTCTGTTGGGGGCTAGCGCCAAGATTTATCAGCTAGCCATGGCGGCGGCAACGGATACATCCAGCATTCCCAGTCTCAAAGATGATATCTCCGGAATTGAGTCAGTGAAGAAAAAGTTAGTATTGGACTTGAGCGAACTGGGGATTTACCTGGATAACTTGGAGGGAATGGCACTTGGACCGCGTCTGCCTGATGGTACTTCGAGTTTAGTAGTCGTTAGCGATGATAACTTTAGCGATACCCAGATAACTCAGTTTCTGTTGTTCCGTCTTGAGGGTTTGCATTAATCGGTGCAAGGGCGGTAAAACGTTAAAGCCGTGTTGCCGTAGACTTTCTCTTGGCAAATTTCTAGTGAGGAAATTGGTTTAGATACCCAGTTGTTAGGACTATGCTCTACGGCGAGTTCACCATTTTCGTCTAGGAGTTGGTATTGTGCGATCGCATCCAACACGGGCTGATACAAGTTACTCGCATAGGGAGGGTCAAAGTAGATACGGTCAAACTTCTGACCGGCAAGGGTTTTCAATCGCTTGACCACATCCCCCTGCAACACCTGAAACTCCTGTTCGGGACTGGCGACTTGCTCCCAGTTTTGCTGAATAATGGCACAGGCTTTCGCCCATTTTTCAATGCCGACCACCAAGGAGGCTCCCCGACACAATGCTTCTGCCCCCATTGAACCCGTGCCAGCACATAAGTCCAGCCATCGGCAATTGGGAATTGTCCCCTGCCAAATGTTAAAGACTGCCTCCCGCACTCGTGCTGCGGTCGGGCGGGTTTCTTGACCGGATAAGGTTTTTAGCTGACGTTGACCGTAAATTCTCATTTATACCAGTGCTGCTGACTTGACTTGCGTCACGAAGTTCGACAAGATTTGTAACCCTGCCGTGGACGATTTTTCAGGGTGGAACTGGACTGCCATCAAGTTATCACGAGTGATCGCTGCTGTTACCGTCTGAGAACCGTGTGTAACAGTTGCTGCCCGGATACTGGGGTCAACTGGGTCTACATAATAGGAGTGGACGAAATAGACGTGTGGGGTGTTAGATAAGTGCTGCCAAAGCGGGCAATCGGGTTGGGTGAATTCCAGTTGGTTCCAACCCATGTGAGGAATCGTGATTCCCGGTTCCGTGCCTTCTTCACTTCCCTCGAACAGAATTTGTAAGCCCAGACAAATGCCGAGGAAGGGTTTGCCGCTGGCGATCGCTTGTTTGATGGGTTCCTCTAGTCCGCGCGATCGCAAATGCTGCACAGCTGGATCAAATGCACCCACTCCAGGTAAGACTACCGCATCCGCCCGCTCAATATCTGCCGGAGAATCCGTAACTTGAGTCGTTGCCCCAGCGTTCTCCAACCCTTTGCAGGCTGAGTGCAGGTTTCCCATGTCGTAATCTACAACGGCAATGACTGGCATTAACCTGCTCCCCCTTACATTTGTTACTACAAGCCTCTCCATTTTAAAGTGCCTCTGCCATCTCATGAACAGAAAAATCCTCCTAACCTCTTTTCAAACTTGGCTCCCTCATCAGAACTCTAATTCTTCTGATGATTTGTTAGAGAAAATCGCCCAGTTGACTAGTTTCTCTGCCTCCTTAACGTTTTTGAGACAGCTACCCGTTAACGTTTCCCAAGCCAGTAGCCAGGTGATTGCCACAATTGAAGAACTCCAACCTGATGGCATTATTTGTTGTGGCATGGCGGAGCGTCGTCCAAAATTAACGGTTGAATCTTGTGCGACTTGCGGATATACCTCTTATGGAATTCGTCTCTATAGTTATTGTCAGTCTGTTTGCAGGAATTTTAGATTAAAAGGGCTGCAAGCTTTTCTGCAAAACCTACTGTTAACCAGCAATCTACCCGACTCAATCTTAATTAAAACGTCAGTCGATTTAGAGGAATTATTGGGAGGAACACTGGGGACAGAGATTAGCCATGATGCTGGAAAATTTGTTTGTGAGGGATTGTATTACACCGTCTTAAAATATTTGCGACAGCGTCACTCGAACATCCCTTGTATTTTTGTCCACGTTCCGGTTCTGACTCCCGATAATTCCCCTGATCTTGTTGCAGATTTCCAGGTGATTATCGATAAAATAGCAGATTTTGCCATGAGCGATTGAACTTAAAAAAAAGACCTCAGCGTGAAGGAAACGCTGAGGGACATCAACAACCAGAGTGCATCTACCATTTCTTACTTACGACTATCTCCTGCATCGTCCGGAAAAATTTGGCTTTTTTCCCTTAATTTGCCAGAAAAACCCCCTTGGTAAGATTCCATCATGCTCCAAGGGGATTCCCAAACAACCTATACAACAGGATATGACTGAAGACAACTTAGCACGGAGCCTTAATCCACGGCTGCTGTTGAATCGCTATCTACACAGAAGCTTTAAGGTTACCCATTCAAGAAAAAAGTTCATGTGAAGTCTTCTCCCACACAGGTTCATGGCAGTTCTCAAATGATTGGAGTACAGGCGGGCTTATTAGACAGGACTTACGCACAGACGCCACATCTGGTAGGGACACGATACCAAAGTCCCTACAATTAGTGATTTAGAGGCTTTCTTTGCGTAAGTCCTGAGATAAAGTGTTCTCGCACTCGATGGTGAGATTAGTCGATTTCTTGCACAAATCTTCCAGGAAAAAGCGATAACTACGATAGCTACTTAGCACCCGTTGACTTTTACAGATACCCTCGTTCTATGAGATACTTGGCAACATTCACACTTATATTGTGGATTTGTTATGCAGAGCTTCGTAAGAGTGAATCGCCCTCCCTGTCGCTCCTAGAACCGAAGAGTTAGTCTGCTGATGACAGGGGCTGTGCAGAGGTGAAGCTAATTTCATCTCATCGAAGGAGGTGCGAGAGTAGCCGTCCGTCTTACGTTAGAACTATTAAAAAACGTTCTGGAGTATTACACATGCCTACTGTCAATCTCTTTCAACCCCATGCTAGACTTCGATTTCATGCTAGGCCTGCGATTCTCAAGCTGCCAACCCTGCGACAGGGAAGTTCTGGTAGCACAGTGAGAGTCCTACAGCAACTGCTTAACTTTAAAGGTTTTGCGCTTGAGGTCGATGGGAAATTTGGACCGTACACGCGAGAGGCTGTAAAAAACTTTCAATATATTAACGATTTGCCAGGGGATGGAATAGTTGATGTTAAGACCTGGTATCATTTAGGCTCTGAATTACTACCATTTGCCTTTTGATAGGTTTTCTGCACTTGAGATGCGATCAGCTCTCTTTAATGTGTAAGTGCTCTTAAACGTTTTTGTGTGTAACCTCTCGTGGGGATGAAGAACGGATCTCGACGTGCATCAAGTGACAAAAAACACCCCCAGTAATAGCTGAGGGCGGTCACCAGGGTGTATCTAGCTGTTCTTTATCCAGCCTGGAGATGACTGTATCCGGAAAAATTTTGGTAGACTCAAATCTTGCACCAAGCCCTCAGAATGGAATTCTGGGGCTATACAAACTAAGTCCGCCTGCGCGGACTGACCGAAAATCAAGCATTT
>JAIUYC010000179.1 GCA_020216575.1 Coleofasciculus sp. S288
GAATCGTATAGTAGCCGGGTTCAGCAACATCCCAACCGTTGTTACCTGCTGAGACGAACAGCGATTCGTAAACCGATTCTCCCGGCATCAAAACTTTTATCTCCGGTCGCCAGCAATACTGAGCATAAGGGACAAACCGACGTGCTGGCTTTCTGTCTTGCTTAATCATCACCATCATATGATCCAGCATCGCCAAAACCTTATCCTCAATTAGCTGAGGCTGAGAAGAGATATTGGTTAGTTTTAACTCCAGCACAACGGGTTCGAGGAATTCAAAGAGTGCTGTTTTCCGGTTGACGCGCAATTCCAGGTTAAATGCTGGTTCTAGAGAGACATCAGCCTGCTCGAAGCCATGATGGTCGAACCAATCCGCGTTCCCCATTTGCACGAACCGAGCCGGCGCGTGGCGCATGAACAGCAGTTCCCCGTTACTAAACCGATACTCAAAGTCGGCAAAAAACGCGGTTTGACCCCCGGAGACATTGTAGGGGTAGTTCATGAAACTCCGAGCTTCTGGTTCATTGGCAAGGGGAATCCAAGGAGTCCCCCACTCCGGTGGATGCTGTTTCTGCCAGGAGTGGGCTAAGTTGAAGCTGTGTCCCATTTCATGGCAAGCTGTCCAAAAGCGCATCCGCTGCACCCACGCATCCGGAGCTGCATCCCCGTTGGGAGCGTTGGAAATGAACGAATTATTGAAGATAGCCGTGCCTTGGCGGTGATTGGGACCAATGTCATCAAACATAATGCCGCCCAAGCTGGTTCCCTGTTCGTGCAGGGCAGCAAAGAGTACCCACATCGACCACTGGGGCTTATCAGCAAAGCGTGACCAATAGGTTTGCATGGCATCATGCATTTCCATGTCACTCCATCTTGCGTTGGCACCCGCCCCAGCAATTGGGATAGTCCCGTCGCCTCCTGACTTCTTCACATCAAAACCAGCACGCCGAAAAACGGTCTCAATAGACAGATTTTCATTGGGTAGGGTAGCTGGGCGATTGGGGTGAGCGTGGGTTTGGATAGCACTGACAGCCGTCGTGCCTTCGACACTATCAAATTCAAACTCTACAGAGCGGAAATAGGCAGATTTGTACTTGTAGGTGCGGACAAGATTGGAAGCTCCCCCTCCAGAAAATGTTACAGTAGCACTTCGCTGGTCAGGAAAGAAACTGGTTGTTGCCTGAATCTCGACATCTGTATAAGGGAAACTCGCTACATTGCCATCTTTATACCAAATCGTTCCAGTCCAAGCGTTTGACCCGTTCGCTGTCAAATTAGCAATCCAATGAACTTCATTCGAGAAAAAGAGACTGGAGTTCGTTCCACTAGCTACCAGTTGAGGATGGTATCTATCTACATCCAACCGCAACTCTTGTTTCCCCAGTATGATTGGAGGGGATAAAGGAGAAGGTTGAAATGATGCGATCGATTCGTAAAGACCGCTAGCAAAGAGTCGGAAGGGAAACGGTATGGGGTATGGCAGGGGTAAAGGATTTGGAAGCGGTAGAGGTTCGGGCAAGGGAAGAGGAATAGGTTCTTCAGGATTGGGTGTGAAATTTGCTAGTTCTTCAAACGTGTGATGCTCGTTCATTTAAGTTTCTCCTTGGGGTTGATTGATACTTAAAACGTTCTATAGCGTTTCTCGGCCTTTCTGGGATACCTCTAGATTCAGGTTTTGTAGGGGCGGGTTTTCCTTAGATATCTGCTTCCCACGGCTCAATCCAATAAACCCGCCCGTACTCCAATCCTGTGAGAACTGCTATAGTTGTTATCCAGCAAAACCAAAATAGCGATCGCGTTTGTAGCGCGTCCCATTGTTTTTCTGGACACAGCAGTTATTTCGTTGCTCACAGATAACCGAATGGTTCCTGCGAAACTCGGTAACTAATTTTGCCTTCAGGTGTGATTGACACTCCCAAATAAATTGGGTTTGAAACTTGGACTGTAATTGACTTTGATACGTTCTTTTTTGGTAGAGCAACCTCAACAGTTGCTGAGCCTTCTTGGACGTTTACTTCAAAAGAATCTGCATATCCAGTTTGAAATCTCGTCTTTACACCTTCTCGGCGGAATACCTCCCGCTCATTAACTCGAATGACGACGAAATCGCCTGCAAACCCATCTTGAAGGTCTACGGTTAGCAATGCCATTGCGACCTCCTTGTTCATGTCAGTCAATCCAGCCAATCTCATCTGAAAATCGGCTGAGATGGATACCATTACAGCCTGATTCTCTGCGTAAGTCGTTTCTCCCCATCTCGCCTTGCAACTTGCTGAGGTACAAAGCAGAATCACTACAGTAAGAAGTGAGAAAAGCCGTAGCGCTGAAAGCTTGTTCAGGCTAAAAAGGAACATATATCACCTGCTTCAGAGCGATTTAGCCTAGGACTTTATTTCTAACTAATCTAGTAGCCGTTTGATAGTACCCATGCGGGTACTTTTTGCTAGAGGGAATTTTAGGGATGGGAGAATTGACAAAAAAATAGCCTGCGTTCGTGAAGAGTAGGCAGGCTTGGTCTGTTTAGTCGAATATCGCTGATTTAAGCTCCCGCAGGCAAAGAGACTGTTTCTAACGTAATGTTAGATGGCTGCATTGCTTGATTGTAGATAGCTCCTCCTTCGTCCCCCTTTTTAAGGGGGAACCAGAGATAGAAACATTACAATGTAGCTTAAGCTTACCGATCTCTCACATACTCTCCAGATGAGTATTGAATGTCCATGAGTCGCTCTTTATCCGCAGCTTGTACTTCTGCCTCGGAAGCTTCAGAGACAGCTTGTAATCCCTTACTTTCCCATGTCCAACTTTTGACAGGTGTGGAGCTACTGCTATATTTCGATCTGAATTTTGGCGATAGAGCAACTCTCGTGTGAGCGATGATTAAGCTGCCAATCATCATTAGCGAGATTCCGCCTAGCACCACAGGAATGGAGTGATGAGAAATGCGTGGAAACGTAAAACTTTTCATTGAAGTTTCTCCATTAGATACTTCACACTGCCAGTAACGAAGAATTGGAGTAGGATGTATAGCGGTGTTTCTCCGTTGGCTGAGATACATCTAGATTCACGATTTGTAGGGGCGGGTTTCACCGAGAGATCTGCTTCCCACGACTCAATCCGATAAACCCGCCCGTACTCCAATCATGTGAGAACCGCTATACCACTTCCTTTCTTAAAGGGTGGTGAATCATGCTCAGTTTTTAAGCTTTACATCCAGGAACTGAGCCAAACCTGTCACCAAGTATCGGTCGGATGCTTACATAATTCTTAAGTAAGGAATCATGGGATGCCAAGCCATCATGGTAGCGGCTACTAGCAGACTAAAGCTCCAAAAAATCAATGCAAAGCGAATTTGCTTGTCTTTCCATAGCTGGTGTAAAACCAACCAACTCACTAACCAACTCACTAACAAGACAGTTTCTTTACCGGAATAGCTGCCAATTTCACCGGCTAATTCATCACCCGTTTTACTACCCGGTATCCAGGAACCGATAAACCACAGGAATTTTTCAATCGGTTTGGAGGTATCTCCCAGGTGATGGGCAACCATCATTAAAAAACAACCCAGGATGGCACTAATCAGTGCGGCGGCAGCAGGACCGGAAACCTCAGGGGGAGAGAGAGCAAACGAACGGTTTGAAGAAGATTTTTTTGCCATGGTTTTAATGAGTTCGGTAGATTACAGGGCGTGGACTTTGGCAATTGATAGACCGGTCACAAAACCGATTATTCCGTAAAGCATCATTGCCATTAGAGCAATGCTAGTGGCAGCAAGAACAGGGCGGTTTTGCGGGGTAAAAATGGCATCGTAATAGCGCCACAAAATCCAGCTAACAGCGACGCCTAGAGGTACCGTGAATAAAACCATAAATTCATGCGCCTCCATATACACCCAATGCACAAGTGGGCTGTGTTCTGTCAAGAAAGCGCGTGCACCATTGAGAGGAGCGCGATATCTGGCATAGGCAGCGTTGCCAGTCGCCACGGAGATGAAGGCAAGCACACTCGCTGCAAACGCTAGTTTTTGAGTTTTGGGCAAAACTAACTGTGCTCCTCGCAACAGGGGAAAAGCTAAGTGTCCAGCATAGGTGATTACTATCACGGCGAGCATAGCTGCCATCCCATGCACAAAACCGAGGGTTCGTTGCCAAGGACTGGGATGGAACAGATTTACAAGCGGTAAAAGTAGGAAAGCACCAACTGCTAAGGCACTCAACCCGTAAGCCGATAGTTTCGCTGTTTCTAACGAACGAGGAACAATGGCTTCTTCTCTTTGTTCAGCGGAAGTCATACCTTCTCCTGTAGATGCAATCCATGACCGATGGATTGTTAGTTCAACTTTGAAATGACTAGTGATAGAATCCTCAGAGCAGATAGTTACCTGAAAGCCTGGTAAAGAAGGGTTTAGCACCAGAACTTGGTAAAAAAAACGTCTCACCTGCTAAACTGAAGTTTTCATGTTGGCAAATTAAGGGTTAAACAATCTTGGTTCTATAATTGAATAGAGACCAACGAATTACAATTCATAAGTTCAGTAGTTTAGTTCATAAAGTTCAGTACTTTTAATTGATAAACTTCAGAAAATTCAGGAAATTCAGGTAGGTAAACAACGAATCTAATATCATCTCACAATCCGGCGGGGAAAAAACCAAAGCCTTTGATGGGTAGGGAAAGAAAGCCGTCACTAGTGTTAGTGGTTAAGGGGTAGTAGTTAGTAAGAATTCCCCCGCTAACTACTAACGCTCATCCCACGTTTAAAGGATGTGGGATGAGCGTAATCTTAATCGTCTCTGCCCAGGAGGTGTGAAAGAGCTTGCTTGCTCTATCTATCCGCTTCGAGGAACTTCGAGGCAATCGGCAAGCAGGCTTACGCTTGTTGAGGTATGGTATTCGTGGTAGCGATCGCAATGCGGTAGCTCTGTTTCACACCCAGTAGCACAAATCACAACACCTATGAGCCAGATATGCGACATCTTATATGGAAAATAGTTGGCTTTACTTCTAGAAGAACGAACTATGATTCATAACAACACACATTTGTCAAGCTAGTGCAAAAACCTGTAACCCTTATCCTCAGCAATCCTGAAAACTCTACTAAGAATGAGCAAACGAAGAGACGCCATCCTATGATCGATCAGGGCAATAGGCTTGTGATACCCTCCACCTAGTATCGCTCCCTTAGAAGTCACGCATTCAAAACCTTCCGGGCGCGTCTCCATGTTTGGGGCGCAGGTTCCCAAACCCAACTCGGTCAAAAGACTTATATTGCAAGCGTTCCAGTGGTTTTGAAGGGTAGCTTTATTTCCGCCGTGATGTACTAGTCAGTGCGTGAGCTTGGCAGTTACTGATTTTTTATAGTTTGTTGACCGATGGATATTGAAGAAGCCTTGAAATTTGCGGATGAGTTGGTTTTCGACAAAACCGGGGTACGTCTAAATAAGCTTGACAAAATTGTACTTCGGGGAACCTTAGAGGGTCGGTCATACAGAGAAATTCAGGAGACTGAAGCGGAAGCAAAGGGTTATGAGGTTGACTATCTATCGAGATATGTAGCTTACGAGTTACGGAAGCGACTGACAGAAGCCCTTCAAGCTGAAGGCATACTCAAGCCAGGGGAAGCGGTCAGAAAAAAGAACATTTGGGAACAACTCGAGGAAGCCCTGAAGCAGCGATCGCTAAGAGATACTGAAGGAGAAGCACAGGCGAGGGTTTTACCCTCTCAAAGAACGGATAAAGCAGAGGATGCACCCAAGCCTCCCAAAACTTCGGGTAAACCTAGCTCGGATTCCGGAACGAGTCAAGAGGAGAGGACATCCAAGTTGATTAATAACGTGGGGCATGAAGGGCTACCCAGTGGGAACGGACAAACCACCCGATTAGTGTGGCTTCGCCCTACGCCAACACAACCCGGTTCCCAAGATTGGGGCGAAGCACTGGAGCCTGGTGTTTTCTATGGTCGCACTGAAGAACTGGCGACACTAGAGCAATGGATTGTGAATGAGCGCTGCCAACTGGTGACGCTGATAGGCATGGGTGGGATTGGGAAAACTACACTGTCGGTGAAGCTGGCTAAACAGATTCAGGAGCAGTTTGAGTACATCATCTGGCGATCGCTACACCATGCTCCACCCCTGGAAGAGATTCTAACAGACCTGCTGGAATTCCTCTGCAACGAGCAAGAAACCAAAACGTTCGCAACCGTTGCTGACGGCGTCTCGCGACTGATGGAGTATTTGCGATCGCATCGCTGTCTGGTGGTACTAGATGAGGTAGAGACGATTCTACAGCCTGGTCAACCCGCTGGATACTATCGAGACGGGTATCAGAATTATGGGGAACTGCTCAAACGAGTCGGAGAAGTTTCCCATCAAAGCTGCTTCGTGCTGACAAGTCGGGAGAAACCCCAAGATATTGCCCTGCTGCAAGGAGAAGCCCTACCCGTTCGCTCATTACAACTAGGGGGCTTAAAGACGGAGGATGCCAAAGGAATATTAGAAGCCAAAGGGTTTTCTCGCACAGAGAAGGGGTTAAAAGCCCTCATTCCGCTCTATGGAGGGAATCCAGCCGCCTTAAAGATGGTGGCTACAACGATTCAAGAGTTATTCAATAGCAATATTTCTCAATTCTTACAGCAGAATACCTTGGTTGTTGGTGATGCTCTGAGCAAACTTTTAAGCCAGCAGATCGAGCGATTGTCAGAATTAGAAAAAGAGATTATGTACTGGCTTGCCATTGAAGGAAAACCCGTTGATTTCAACGAATTGCAAGACAGTATATGGTTTTCAGTCCCCGGTTCAGAAATACTGATAGCCTTGGAATCTCTGTTGCGGCGATCGCTGATTGAAAAAAGCACAGAAGGACGTGAAGCCCGTTTCACGATACAGCCTGTAGTGATGAAGTATGTCACCGATCAACTGATCGAGCAGGTGTGTCAAGACCTTCTAGCAATCATTGAAACACAGGACATCGAGAAAATTATACAGTTAAGAGACCGTGCTCTAGCCAGGGAGCAGGAGCAAGACGAAACGAAGGAAATGCAATTTCGCCCTATCCTCACCCAGGTAAAGGATAGACTCTCAAAGAGTTTGAGAGGCTCTCAAGAAATTGGGGAGCAGCTAAATGAACTTTTATCCAGCCTGGAAGAAGGAT
>JAIUYC010000180.1 GCA_020216575.1 Coleofasciculus sp. S288
CCTGCGCTTGTTCGGTTAACTCTTTAACCGTAACGGATGCAATTGCCTTCCTCGCCGACTTGAACAAATCTGGAGGGTTGAGTACCATGCAAACCTCTCCAGTACCGAGGATGGTGGCACCGGAAATATTGCGAATCCGTTTGAGCAACAGACTCTGCGGCTTCAATACGATGTTCTGTTGCTCCAAGATGGCATCGACTAGCAGTGCCAACCGTTCGGAACCAATCCGTAAAATGATGCAGGGGATAGTTTTTGATGCCGCATGCAGGGCTTTGGTGGAGGTTGGCACTTTGACGGGCAAACCTAATAAATCGGCCAACCAAGTAACGGAAACCGACTCTCCCTGGAACGGCAGCGTCTGACTGCCTTGAGAGGCAAAGACTTCCTGGGGAGACACGAGCTGCATCGCTTCCACAAATCCCACAGGAACAGCATAAGGATGCTGGCTAACTTCCACAATCAGGGCATCTGTCGTTGACAGACTGCTATTAAGCGTGATGCGGAACAAACAGCCCTTGCCGGGTGTAAATTCCACCTGGATGTTGCCCTTCAGGCGATCGACGTTAGCCCGCACGACATCTAAGCCGACTCCTCGACCGGAAATCTCAGTTACCGCCGTGCGAGTAGAGAATCCGGGTGCAAAGATTAATGCCTGAATCTCAGCCGTTGACATTGCTGCCAGTTCTTTTTCAGTGCGAACACCCCGACGCAATGCTGCCCGTTTAATGGCTTCGACATCCAACCCGCGTCCATCATCGATGACCTCAACGCTAACGGTACTGCCTATCTGATAACCCCGGAGGCGAATCGTTGCTGTGGGAGGTTTGCCAGAACTCAGTCGCTCTTGGGGCGTTTCGATGCCATGATCGATCGCATTGCGCAGCAAATGCAGGAGCGGATCTTTCATTTCTTCGAGAATCCGCTTGTCTACGCTAGTGTCTCCCCCTTCAACGTGCAGATTAACGTCTTTACCCTGCTGCTTGGCTAAATCCCGCACGGTACGGGGAAACAGGTTAAAAATAGTGGAAAATGGTAGCAACCGGAGGGAGTGAATTCCTGACTCGAGTTCATTGGCTACGGTTTCCAGTTTGGCGTTATCTTCATAAGTTGTCGTCCGCAGCCGATTAAGCAGAGCGCCTAGTTGCTCCAACCGGGTTTCCACCAAGTTATAGAAATTTTGCAGGGGTTGTAGTTCCGGTGTTTGCCAGCGTCGCTCCAGTTCGTCAAAGGTTAAACGGCTAACAAACGCTTCTCGATTCCACTCTTCCCACAGGGTGATGATTTCGTCAATTTCAGCAACTCGGTCTCCAATCTGGCCTTTAGTCACGACCAGTTCGCTGGCTTGAGTCAATAACTTATCGAGTTTTTGAGATTCAACCCGAATCGTGTCAATCTGGTGTTCACTGACCTGTGCTAGAGCCTCTGCGGCTGGCAAGATAGATTCATTAGTCTGGGCTGCATCATGTCCAACTAAAGGCTGCTCTACAACAGTTTGAGCAGGGGTAGCACCATTCGATTCAGCAACCGTTGTCTGAATTTCCGGTAATGCATCCTCGCTAGAATCAGCACCCATGAGTTGAGCTAAGACACGGAAGACACTCACACCGGCTGATTGTCCAGTGATGGCTTCTTGGGCAATTTTACGAACAGCATCCAGCCCTTGATAGAGGCAGTCAAATACTTGGGGCGTTAGAACTCGCTCACCCCGCTTCACTGCTCCGAGAATGTCTTCGATTTGGTGGGTAAGGGTTTCTACATCTTTGACCCCCAACATCCGGGAATCCCCTTTGAGGGAGTGCGTTTCTCGCAGTAATTGCTCCAGTTGAGTTTGATCTAGAGGATTTTTTTCGAGATGGAGCAATCCAGCTTCAATTTTCTGGATATGGTCGGCACTGGCTACTTTATAAAGATCGCGTAGTTCTTCGTCTTCTATCATCATGACCGTCTTTTAAGTAAAAAGGTAGAAGTAAAAAGGTAAAAGAAATAGGGATATTGCTTTTAGTCTTGATATCAAGGCATACAAGACGGCAAGTAAGGTAAAAGTAAAAAGGCGAAACAGGAGAGGATTTCTTTTGCCCTTTAACTTTTTCCTTGGTAAATTTTTCTGTAAACTCCCTTTTTTCCTTTTTCCTTTTAACTTTTTCCTTATCGGTTTAAACCACCGCCTCTAGGTTTTGAGCCGCTTTGTTGAGGTTGTTGGTTGCATCTTTCACTTGGACGATGCCAGTGGCTGTTTCTTTTGCCCCTAAGTTAATGACGTTCATGGCAGCTACGACTTGCTGCACGGCAACAGCTTGCTGTTTAGCATTCATGGCAATTTGTTGGGTGTTGAGGAACACCTGGTTAACGGAGTCAGCGATACCGGCGAACACGTCACCTGCTTCTTCAGCCAATTCGATACCCAGCGTTGCTTTCTTGGTTCCTTCGTCGGTTACCATGACGGTGGAGTTAATAGCGGCTTGCACTTCGTTAACTAGGGAGTTAATGCGATCGGCTGACTTCTTACTTTGGTCTGCCAGTTTGCGAATTTCACCAGCAACCACTGCAAAGCCTTTCCCCTGTTCACCCGCACGGGCGGCTTCTACCCCAGCGTTGAGCGCTAGCATGTTGGTTTGGTTTGCCAAATCCGCCACGAGTTCCGACACTGTGGAGATTTGGCCAGTTTGTTCCGAAAGGCGGATAATTTGGTTGGCGATCGCAGTTACCTGGTCTCTCAATCCTGTGATACCTTCGATCGTCCGACCGACTGTTAGAGTTCCTCCCTCAGCAAGGGCTAAGGCTTGCTTTGCACCACCAGCAGCGTTTTCAGCTTGTTCAGCAGATTGGAGCGCAAACATTCCCAGCTCTTCAATCGTGCTGGTGGTTTCATTCACAGAACTCGTCTGCTCCAAGATGGTGCGTTCCTGCTTATCAACCGTATCAGCAATCCCTGCGGAAGAAGAGGCTACAGCACTAGCAGCGTCGATGATTGGCTGCATGATCAGACGGGCGACATAATACGAGATGTAGACACCGGCTCCCAAACAAACAAGCCATCCACTCCAGTTAATGATGGATGAAATGAGCAGAACTCGATCTGATGCTTGTTGTCTTTGCTCGATAATCAGATCCTGTGCTTCACCCATTTCCGCAAGCTGGACTCTGAGGTCATCCATAATCTTCTTACCCTTGTCGGAAAGTATTAGGGCAAGCGTCTCTTCCTCTTTCCCAGCTTTTTTAAGAGCGATGGCTTCATCCAATTCAGCGAGTTTCTCTTGAGATGTTTGTTCTATCTTTAGCAGCCTCTCGCGCTGTTCTGCTTCAATGATTAGCGTCTTCAATAACTCAGTATGTTCTTGCAAGCTTTTTCGCCCAAATTCATAAGGTTCCAAATACCGTTCCGCACCAGTAAAAAGATATCCACGTTCCCCCGTCTCGGCATCGACTAAGTCTTTTTCGATTTGCTTAAGCAGTTCCTTTACTTCAAACCCTTGGGCTGTCAATTCCCGGGTTTGTGACAAGCTAGACTTAGCGAATTCAGTAACCCCCGTAGCAATACCTGCCAGTAAAAGCACAGCCCCAAAGCCGAGAGGTACGATTTGATTGATTTTCAGAGGGCGTCTTGTTTTCTCTTTATTTTGGAGCGCTTTTCCTTGTTCCAACGTCAACTCTTGCATCATTTGTCCTTTCTCCAAGTCAAATCTTACTGTTTACGCGAAGTCCTGAGTTAACTAAACTCACCTTATGATGAGTTTTTAAATAGTCCTTTGCTTCTCATTTTTTTGTTTGCAAAGACAGGATTTTTACCCCAAATCAATAATGAACAATGAATAGCTCATAGATAGTTCGTTAAGCTTGTTCATCCACAGCTAAACCACCCTGTATAAAAATTTTTGCTAAGTCTAAAACTGTTAGCATTCTTTCCTGAAAGAATGCTGTTCCCCGAATGTAATTTCCACCCATCTCGAAAAAGTTTGTGGGTAATGGGTTCATGTCAGCAGAGTTCAGAGAGACCATCTCCAACACTCGATCAACAGGTAATCCAGCAACAATATCATCAACCTGAACCACTACTGCTGGAGAACCAACACTGACTGGAGGAGTGGGGAGATTTAAAACCTTGCGAATATCGACTAAGGTGACAATTTCTCCCCGTAAATTTATATTGCCAACGATATGGTTTGGGCAGCAGGGAATGGGTGTAAAATTGACAATATCTGTGAATTCTCGTACCAGTTCTAAGTCCAGCCCAAAGTATTCATTCCCCAAGCCAATTACCGCCAGGGGCATTACCTCGTTGGTAACGTTTAAGCTTTCAATTGTCTGCCTGAGATTATTAGCTCGCTGCCGAAAGATTGCCCGTTCTTCCGGGGTAGAATTAGGACAGTACAGGTTGTAAAAGCTGACAAGGTTCTTGGGTGCTTGGAGTTCCTCATTCGGCTGCGATCCGTTCTGTTCTGGCTGCTGCTCGTTCTCAGAGTTTGGATAGACTGCCGTTCCATCTAGCTGCATTTGTGCATCCCAAATCAAGGGAAGTAGGGTATTTAGTTTAGGCAATAAAATCTTAGGATCGATCAGGACAATGTTGTCCGTATCCACCTGGGTATTTCCCAAAATAAATGCAGTGTCGATATCACTAAATAATTCATAGGAAGATTGGGTTTCAATGACTTCAGCATTCAGTTCTAATACTTCATTGACCTGGTGAACTACCATTCCGAATTGCAAACCTTCCCACTGCAAAAGGATAACGGAATCGCTAAGATTGCAGCCTTTCACTGGATGATCTTGGAGTAGATCGAGATGCATAATCGGCACAATTTGCCCTCGGAAATTAAGAAGTCCGATAATATCGACGGCGGCTTCGGGGATGGGTGTTAGTTCCGGAAGCGAGAAAATTTCCTGAACGAGTGCTGCCTCAATTCCATATTGCAGCTTGTGCAAGCGAAATGTTAGGTATTGCTTTGTTTCCATAACAGTATTGTTGAAGTGTTCAGGAATTGAGAAGGATTGAAGAGCTAGTTAAAATTTTTGGGGTTTGTTCAACACATTTGTCCACAATTTCAAGTAACTGCTTGGACTCAACTGGTTTGATTAAGTAATGAGTTGCACCAGCAATTTGTCCTCGGAGTTTATCCGAGAATTTGTCTCGTGCCGTGAGCATAATAATGGGCAAATTCTGAAATTTTGGAATGCTACGTACCGTGCGGCAGAATTCTAAGCCATCAATCTCTGGCATTGTGACATCCAACAATAGCAGCGCGATCGCATTGGTATTGATCACCTTTAAGGCATCCACCGCATTACTTGCCAACAACACCTGATAGCGATCGCCCAATGCCCGCTTGATCGTGGTTTGCACAATCAGAGAATCATCGACACTCAGAACAATCGGACGTTCCTGTTCAGCTGTAGGAACGACTTCGGTTGCAACTGCATCTTCCTCGAAGGTGACCCAACCCGATACTGCCCATGCCATATAAGACCACGCCAAATCTAAAGGGTCTTGATCTAATTGCTCGGCAATATCAACGAGCGATCGCACTCTATCCACCCACTGCTGTAAATGCTGCTGCACCTTAGTGTCTGTAACGGATTGCAAAGCCCTTGGTGAAAGCCTGGGAACAGCATCCATTGAGGGAACAGCAGGGGCGAGTACAGCCCATTCCTGTTGGCGGTGAGTGACATCGTGCATCAGCTTAGACCAGTCCAGACTTTCACCGTCTTTGCCGTAACAAAGGTCTAATTCCATCATGGAATTTAACTGTAATTGTCCGGAATGAGGCAATGTTTGCTCTAGTACTTGCACAACTTGAGCATGAACAACACTTTCAATCTCCTCCCATTTGAACACTCGTAACTGAACAATTCGTTCTAAAAGTTCTCGAAACGATGATGGATTTTGTAACTTTTGCGCTGTGTATCGGATGGCAGCATCAGCCCAGCTATGACTGAACTTAATCCCAATCCTTCTGGCAAATTCTTGATTATTATCAGGAATTCTTAACCCACCGTAAACAATCTCGCCGTTTTTCAAAACTAGAACGCGGGATCTTGGCTTTTGATTGGGATTTACCGTTGTATCTATATAAACAGATCCACTGGTACGATCATCTTGCAGATTTCCTAGCAAGTTACCTAATTGTCCAGCTTGATACTGTGTTGCTTTTAGCATTCTTAGAACTCTTTATATGGCGTTTTACGAATGCATTGGCTGAAGACATTGCTACTAAATTCTAGAGCAACATGATGCCTGTCAGTAGTGACCAGTTATCAGTTATTAGCAATTTGCAATTGCTTTTAGAACTAATTCCATAGCGGTTTGCATCGAATCGAATACAGCACGGTAGTTAACTGATAGTTACTACCTTGTGTACTGCAAGCAATGACAAACCGCTATATTTCCCTTGTTTTCCTAACAACCACAAAAATGTCTTTATCAGGTTTTGTTAGTTTTTCAGAAAGGGGGTAGTAGACCCAAATCTTTAGCAATATTCTTGCCAATTATCAAAACCATGCTCTAGTTTCCCTCTCACTTGGGAATAAGATGAGAGAAGAGCTAGGTAGGAGTTACAAAGGATGATATTGAGCTGAAAAAATAGATAACCCTAGTTTATCTAACCATTAGTACGGTTGAATCAAGAAGACAAGGGCATCACACCCTTGCTTTCATCCTGCAACATGTTCAATTGCCGTACTTTTATCTAAAGCGACTACACTTGTTTAATACTATTTTAGTCTGTCGAAATCGGCAACAATTTTAATGAAATTCATCAACTATTTATAATATATGCGTAGTTAAATATTATTTTTTTTGGGTTATTTACCGAAAAAATGTAATACACGCCACCCATTTTGTTGGCTTGTTGGTAATACATGCTTCCTAATTAGTTGCACCAAATCTAATAAATATCACTTCATTTGTTGGTATTATCAGTAATATGCATCTCTTCATTTATGGCAACAGCTGTAATACATATCGCCTCATTTTTCGGCATCTCAGCTCTTGCACCACCCTCCTATAGCCATTCTCAGCTTTGGTGGAATACATCTAGATTCGGGAGTCGTAGGGGCGGGTTTCACCGAGATATAGCAAAAGGCAGAGGGCAGAAGGCAGAAGGCAGTCGCACACC
>JAIUYC010000181.1 GCA_020216575.1 Coleofasciculus sp. S288
AATATTCCTCGTCTCCATCCTCAAAATCATTGTTAATTACCTTCGGCGGCTGACCGAGTATAATTCCGCCCAGATTCCCTTCTCGTCCGAGGTCAGGAAAGGTTAAAGTTAGTGCATAGTTAAAAATATTAGCTTCTGGGTTATCTGGCAGGTCAAGCGCTCTAGCTTGTGTAAAACCAAGCCAACCCCCTAAGACGAAATTCTTGCTGAATTGATAGCTAGCTTCAAGACCATAAGAATTGGCAACGATCGCTTCGCTTTCATCATCAAACGGATCGTTGGCGCGATCGCTACCCGTTCCCGTATCCACAATATTAAAGGAGCGGACGTAAACTAAGCCGACACCCAGGCGATCGTTAGGCGTGAAGGTTAATTGCGCGATCGCACCATAGGGAGCAGCCGTTAAACCCGTCTTGGGTTCGCTTGCATCATCGGCTGAATAGCCCAAACTCAAACTGACAACATCACCGAACTCGTAGACCATACCCACCCCAGCATCTCCACCTTGCCGCACAATTGGGTTTTGCTCTCCAAACCGGGAAATGCCTTCTCCTTGATTGGGATTAATTTCTCTAAGAAACAAGTCCAGATCAGCATCCTCAGCGGCAACGTAAACCGTCAAGTCATCCCCAACGGGGAAGCGATATTCCGCTTTGCTCAATTCCACATCACCATCATCATCTCCCTCAAATCCCAATCGAGCCATCTCGGTACCCGTAGCATCCCCAAGTTCGGGAAGGCTTCTCCCTCGCAAGCGCAACCTGAGGCGGTCTTCCCCCGTAAAGCTGGTGCTCAACGTTAGCTCTGCTTCATTACCGAAGGTAATGTTATCGTCGATTGGCTCGCCACTTCCATCTGCCTTTTTCCCACCCCCAGCCCAACTCAGGGCAAAAGTCGCTTCTCCTTGCAGTTTGGTCGTCGTTGAAAACTGATTTTCCTGCACTTCCTCCAGTTTTTCGATTCGTCCTTGCAGTTCGGTTAGCTCTATCTCAAACTCCTGGGCCAATCGCTGCCATGTGGCTAAGTCTTGCGACGTAGCTAAATTGCCTGTCAGCGATTGAATACGGCTCAAGCAAGCTTTCAACGCTACGGCAAACTCGTATCGGGTTAAAGGGCGATTTCCTCGAAACGTGCCGTCAGGATATCCAGAAAGGCAACCATAGCGTTGACCGAGAGATTGCAAAACTTGGAACTCCCAATCAACGGGTTCGATGTCCGAAAGTTCGGAAACTGGAGTAATGTGAGATAAAGGGTCAGTAGATGGAACCTCTGAAAGTTCGGAACCTAAGCTAAGCTGATCACTTTCCTGCTCCCTCGCTCCCTCGCTGCCCCGCTCCCCTGGGATAGAGTGCAGTTGTTCAACTACGGGAACGGCTTCTGCTCGGGCAGCGTTCCCCCACAGCAAAGCCACACCAAGCACAGTTGGCAAAATTCCCACAGCTAGAGAGAGAGTATTTGGCATTCTTTATCTTCATACCCAGGTAAAAAACACAACTGGAAAAACGTCAACTTCCCAGACAGCACTTTTGCTAGGGTGGGCAATGCCCACCCTACTGCTAATTTCTCTTTTGCAACAGGTCTAATTATCCCGCAGCAGCTGCAACTACATCCTGGCTCGATGGTGTTGGGGCATTTTTCATGCAGTGAACCAGATGTTTTCGTTCCTCAGCAGACAAAATGCGATCGCCTGCTTTAGCATTTATAGCAGCTTGTGCAGGAGATTTAGCACCAGGAATCACCACAGGTTGTACTGGATGAGATATTGCAAAACGCAAAGCGGCTGTAACCATCTCCTCTCCAGGCTTCAATACAGTTTTGAGGCGCTCTACTTTCGCTAATTTGCGCTCTAATTTCTCCTTGGCAGTTTCATCCTCGAACCACTCAGAGCGAACGGTATCTGTAAAGACTGTACCCGGTGAATAGTTGCCAGACAGCAAACCCTTACCGAGGGGACCCCGCACTAAGACGGCGATACCGTGTTCTTGGCAATAGGGTAGGAAGTCCGATTCAGCTTTTCGATTCAACAGGGAGTAGTCTAGTTCTACGACACTACAGGTATTGTTCGCATTGAATCGTTGGAGAACCTCAAATTTATCGGTGGATATGCCGTAGGCGCGGATGTACCCTTGCTGTTTGAGTAACTCAAACCCTTCCAGGTAAACGCTCGGGTCTTCGATTTTACCCTCATGGCACAGCATCACGTCGATCCAATCAGTACGCAACCGATAAAGTGAAGCATGAGTACACAAGCGAATCATATCGACTGTAGTCATGGGTACAGTTTGACCGGTGCGTCTGCCCCAGCGACCAATTTTGGTAACGATATGGACTTGATCGCGAATGCCCTTGAGCGCCTGCCCCAAGCGTTCTTCTGACAAACCTGTAGGGATGCCATAAGACTCCGCCGAGTCAAATAGATTCACCCCATTATCGAAAGCACTACGAACCGTAGCTAATGCAGTCGCTTCGTCGATTTCGCCCCATTGATTGCCGATATTCCAGGTGCCCATACCAATAGCTGACACCTTGAATCCAGTTTTGCCAAATTCACGATAAAGCATGGAATCTTCTCCTTTTTATTATTTCTTGTGAATGAATAGCAAGATACCCAGGTAGGTTGGGTTGAGGAAACGAAACCCAACGTTGCACACTTAGTTGTTGGGTAACGCTTACGCTCTACCCAACCTACTAATCTTCTTAATAGGTCGTATGTACAGGAGTAGTCGATGAATTCGATCGCTCCTTGGGTAACTCGCGCCTATCAGATGCCGAGTTTTTGACTGAATCAGCACCAACTAATCGACTATGGCGATTAGAAATATAACGGTTGAGCTTCTTCTCCCAAGAAACTAATGTTTTCTCAAGGGAAATCATTCTTTCCTTTCCTAAAAAAGCAAAACGCTCAACTAGGGGTTGAATAATTTCTTCGCGTCGCCGCCTTCCCAACTTCTTGTAGCGTTTTTTGAAGTATTTGCTTTCAACTAAATCCCACTTTTCCTGAAAATGGAGTAAGCTTGCCAGCTCCCAAGCATCACTCCAACGTATCATGAAGTAAGGAAGGTCTGTCAACTTGAGCGGCGGTGCTGGAGGATGCGTCAGGAACGTGACGACTGATGCGGGTTCGAGGTAAACTTCGCCGCCAATTCTGTGTACGGTCATGCAGAAATCGAGGTATTCTTTTGTACAAGAGAACCCTTCATCGAGCAAACCAACTTGTTCAAAGAGTTCTGTTCGTACCAACATGGAGTGGAATTCAACAAATCCAGTGGGTTGGCGTTTTAGGCGATCGCTTACTTCCGAAATACGCCGATTTTGATAAAACGTTTTCTCGAAAACTTGCCATTTGCCCTTCTCATCAGGACTTTGAGGTATTACGCTAGGTTGCCCCTTGACAAATAGCGCAAGTTCCTCTTCAGGCATATATTCCCCACCCGCACAGTGGATAATTTCATGGACGGGTGTGTATTGACATACGAGGGAACCGACGACGGTTGCTCCAGTTTCCTCTGTACAATCTACTAATGCCTTAAGCCAACCTGGGGAGAAAATTACATCATTATCAACGAAAACGACATATTTACTTTTCACCTGACGCAGGCCGAAGTTTCTTGCTTGATTGGGGGAGAGGAAGTAATTAGAGCGAAGGAGTTGAAATCCTTTTTCTTGGGCTTGGGTTTCCAGGTAACGCCGCAGTTTAGTGGGCGAGTTATTGTCTACATAGACTAATTTGAAGGGAAATTTTGTATTTTCGTAGAGGCTCTCTAGGGACGCAGGGGCGAACTGGAAACGCTCTCGCGGTACAACAACAATTGTGACTTGTGGTTCTGACATGGGAGATTCCTCCTTGTGGTCATTGGTGTTGCTTATGATTTCAGGCAGATCCCCAACTTCTTTGCTGAAACCCTGATACTACTAGATGAATTTGATTCAGAAGTCGGGGATCTGAATTGTCTTTTCATAGTTGCGATCGGCAACCCCAAATTCATCGCTTGCAGTACGGGGGATTGGTTGGGTGAGGGATAGTGAATAACACTGATTGCCCCTTGGCAAAGCTGCAAATTTTCAAGTTGTTCTGAACCTTTGCCGAGTACCTGACTCATGAAACGCCTGATAGTCACTTCAGGGGCAATGACTAGTCCAGTTACTAACTCACTTAAAGTATCTTCAGAAGAAGAACGGGCGGAAATGGTTTGCTGCCAATCATCGGGGAAGTCCTCTCGCAACACTTGAAATTGCACGGTTGCGGGATGGTATTGGAGCAGTTGTTTTTCAATGGCTTGGCAGTTGTCGGACGCAGCATTCAGGCTGAAGTGAATAGTTTCGTCTTTGAGTAATTGGGCGAGTTTTTGAGTCTGCTCTGGATTAGTTGTGCCACAGGGAACTAGTAGCAGACGTATCCCTCGACGCCCTTGCTTGAGTTTGGGCAGAGTTTTTCCTAAATGGGTGGTGAGGTTGAGGGCTTCTAGTTGCGCTGGATTGCTTGCGCCTGCTGGAAAAGATAGGACACTCAACCCACAGTTACACTGCTGAAGTGCATGGTAGTGTGCGGGTGTTATCCCTAGTGCTGTGTTAATTAAGGCACGGTTTGTACCGCCGTGACTGACGAGCAACAAGGTTTGACCAATATGGCGCGGTAGTATTTCCTGCCAAAATTGTCGTGCTTGCTCGTAGAGGTTTAGTACTGGAAAGACGGAATTTTCGGAGCGCTCGATGAGGAATGATGAATCAGAAATGACAAATTCCTTCTGCCCGATTGGTGAGCCTGTCGAACCACTGCCCTCTGCCTCCTGCCTTCTCATCTCAAACTGGTGGGGACGTTCTTGCCAACAGCGATAGTCTTCTGGAAATTGCTCCCGGACATAGCTGTAGGGTAAGCCCTCCCAATAGTGCATACTAATTTCTTTGAGGTTGTCAGCGACTTGTAGGAGAGGTAGAGCTTCTGTGGCTGTACTCAAAGCTGCCAGAATTTCGTTAGCTGTCTGTTGAGTACGTTTGAGAGGACTGGTGTAAATGGCGTCTATAGCGAGTTCTCTAAGGGCAAGACCTGTTTGGTAAGCTGAGTTACGTCCGGTTTCGGTTAAGACAGAATCATCACAACTGCCTTGGTATAAACCTTTTTCGTTGTAGGTACTCCGACCATGACGTACTAGAATAACTCGCGTAGTGGGAGTTTGACGGATGCCCAATCTCATATCAAGGTCGGAGTGCATAGGAATTTTTCTCATTGGGTTGGTCGTCACTATCGATCGCACATTGCAGTTGGTAGAGGGCGGCGTAGCGTCCTCCCAAGTTCATCAGTTCTGCATGAGTACCGCGTTCTAGAACTTCGCCTTTCTCGATGTAGAGAATTTGCTCGGCTGAAGTGGCGGCTCTCAAATCGTGGGTGATTAAAAACGTCGTGCTATTTTGGGTGAGCCGTCCCATTGCTTCGGTGACGGTATGCTCGTTTTCGTTGTCTAAGCCAACGGTTGGCTCGTCCAGAATCACAATGCGGGCTTTACGCACGGCGGCACGAGCGATCGCAATTCGCTGTCGTTGTCCGCCGGAAAGGGTAGCACCGCGCTCTCCTAACAGGGTGTCATACCCTTGGGGCAGTGCCATGATGAAGTCGTGAGCGTTGGCAAGGCGTGCCGCTCTTTTGATTTCTTCATCCGTTGCTCCGAGGGAACCGTAAGCAATGTTGTCGCGGACGCTGGCGGCAAATAAAACGCTCTCTTGCAGCACGATGCTAACCTGACGGCGCAAGGATTCCAGCTTGTATTCCCGCAAGTCGTGTCCGTCAATGAGGATTTGACCTTCGATGGGGTCGTAGAGGCGCAGGAGTAAACTGACTAAGGTTGACTTACCGCCGCCAGAAGGCCCGACGAGTGCCACGCGCTGGCCAGGCTGTGCCTCAAAGTTGAGGTTGTTTAAGATAATCTTGCCCGGTTCGTAGGCGAAGCTGACATTCTGGAAACGTACCGCACCGCGAAAGGGAGGAGCTTTGATCGCACCTCGCGTATCCCGAATATCGGGAGCGGTATCGAGAAGGTCGATAATCCGTTCGCCACTAGCAGTAGCTTTGGCGAGTTGTGCGGTATACTTAGCCAGTTGGCGGGTGGGTTTAAAGGCGGTCTTGAGGTAAGTGATAAATACCAGTAAGTCTCCTGGCGTTACTGCTCGTGCGATGACAAGTTGCACCCCACGCCACAAAACGAGGGCAGTTGCGATCGCCACTAATAACTCAATGGTGCGTTGCAATCCCGCCGCCAGTTGCTGCGTTTTAACGCCTTCTTCTAAACTCTTCTCGTTTTCGCTAGAAAATATAGTTTCTAGCATGCCTTCTAGGGAGAGGGCTTGAACGACTTTAATCGCACCGAGGGCTTCCGCCGCCGTTGAAGCGATCGCACCTTCTCGTTTACGCTGCTGGCGAGCTACGCCGTGAATTTGTTTAGTAAGCTTGAGGGTTGATAGTAAAAATAAAGGAAAAACTGCCAGTCCGATTAGGGCTAATTCTGTATTCAGCCAGAACATCACCCCTACCATGCCAAATAGGGTAAAGGTATTGACCGCCATGGGTAAAGCTGCCGTCACCGTCACGTCACGCAAGCGATCGGTATCGCTGGTAATGCGGGTGATTAAGTCGCCACTTTTGGCTTGATTATGAAACGAAAGCGACAAACGCTGGATGTGAGTGTAGAGGTTGGCACGAATCTCCATCAGAATCCGGCTAGCCGCTAAACTCATGCCAACCAAGCTGAGATATGCCGCCATCGCCCGCAAAGCCGTAGCTGCGACAATTGCCAGGGTTAATAGAGTCAGGACAGCTATAGGACTAAAATTGCCGATTAAGGGGATATCTGAGGTATTCAAGCTGGCATCCGGCAAGATGATGTAGTCAAAAATATATTTCAGGGGCCACGGTTCCAACAATCGGGCGATAATTTCAATGACCAGTCCGATCGCAGAGAGTGTTAGTAACCATCCCTGCTTGCGGATTTGAGGCCAGAACCGCTGCACAATCCGCTGCATACCCGGTAACGCGGTTTTAATATTTTTCGGACGCTTTTGTTTCTTCAAGGCTGGTTTATCCCTCACGTTTAACTCCGGCAGTTGTT
>JAIUYC010000182.1 GCA_020216575.1 Coleofasciculus sp. S288
TCATGACAACTGAAACAAGGAAGTTACCCGAAGGTTGGCGGTGGGTAACGTTGAAAGATGTAGCCCGTTTAGAACGTGGAAAATTTTCTCCTAGACCTCGTAATGACCCTCGCTACTACAAAGGAGCATATCCCTGGATTCAAACTGGTGACGTAGAAGCGGCTGATAAATATATAAAGACGTATCGGAATACTCTAAATGAGCTTGGTCTTGCAGTAAGCAAGATGTTCCCAAAAGGAACTCTCATCATTACCATAGCGGCAACTATTGGTGCTGTTGGAATTCTGACATTCGATAGTTGTATGCCAGATAGTCTTGTCGCAATTACTCCCAAAGAGGAAGTTAGTGACACCGAGTTTCTGTACTATCTTCTTTTATTCCTGAGAAAAGAAGTCAAAGCAAGAGCTACGCAATCAGCACAGGCAAACATTAATCTTGAACTACTAGAGCCAATTGAAATTCCTTTGCCACCGCTAGCAGAACAGAAGAGGATAGCTGCGATCGCACAAAAAGCCGACAGACTCCGACGCACCCGACGCTACGCCCTACAACTCAGCGACACCTACCTGCAATCCGTCTTTTTGGAGATGTTCGGCTCTCCTGTCACTAATCCAAAAGGCTGGGATATTGAGGATATTGGTTCTCAAATAATTAGTATTCGTTACGGAACTAGCTCACCTCCTGAATATCAGCAAAATGGAATTCCTTTCATTAGGGCGACCAATATAAAAAAAGGTTATATTCAACCAGAAGGCATGGTATATATTTCGGAACATGAAGCTCAGAAAATACCAAAGTGTAAAGTTAAAGCAGGTGACTTAATAATTGTTAGAAGTGGCGTAAATACAGGAGATAGTGCTGTAGTTACAGAATTATATGATGGTACTTATGCAGCTTATGATTTAATTGTTGAATTACCTAAAATACAGGCTTATTATTACAATTTTTTAATTAATTCAGATTATGGTAAAGCAATAATTGAGCCTTTAACTCGAAGGGCAGGACAACCACATATAAACGCAGAACAAGTTAGTTCTTTACGCTTTCCTCTTCCCCTCCTCCCCCTCCAAGAAAAATTTGCCCAAATCGTCCAAAAATTTGAACGCCTCCGCACCCAACAACGGGAAGCCGATCGCCAAGCAGAGCATTTATTTCAAACCCTGCTGCATCGTGCCTTTCGGGGTGAACTGGCTCCTCAACACATCAATGATGAGCCTGCATCCGTCTTATTAGAAGAGATTGGCGCAGAACAGGCACAAGCCGAAGCGGAAGCCAAAGCCGCTACTCAGGCGATGGGTGATGCTGCTGAGTATCTTGGCACGAAAGCAAAACAGCAAGACACAGAGCCAATCCAGCTAAAGCTACCAGGAATAGAGTAGGGCGATGAGGTGGTAACCCTCTGAACTCGAAAATAGCTTCCCCTTTGCAGAAGGAACCAGCACTCAACCAGAAGCTAAAACTAGAATGAGAGAAGGCAATCTTTGCTGCCTGGAGTGTCTACCACCTATCTTTCAATTGAATGGATGTAGAAACGTTATTACAACGTCTAGACATCGGAGAAGACCAAGACCTTGAGTTCAAGTCTGCCGATGGAGGATTACCAAAGGATTTGTGGGAAACGGTATCCGCCTTTGCCAATACAGATGGAGGCTATATTGTCCTCGGTGTAAGTGAGAGTAAAGGCAAACTTATAATTTCTGGGGTAAGCAACCCCAACGGCGCACAGAAAAACTTTTGGGATATTCATAACAACCCACAAAAGCTCAATGCCCCAATCTGTTCTAACTCTGATGTGCAAGTTTCAAAGGTTGATGGACACAGCCTAATCACTATTTGGGTACCCAGAGCCGCACGTAGCCAGCGACCTGTGTATATCAACAATAACCCCATGACTGGCACCTACAAGCGTAATTATGAGGGGGATTACCGCTGCACTCCAGAGGAAGTGCGGCAGATGCTACGGGATGCCAATGATGACCCTCAAGACTTTCAAATTTTAGAAGGCTTTGACCTCACTGACCTCGATTCAGAGACACTCAAATCATTTCGCCAAAGGTTTAGTTCTAGAGAACCCGATCACCATTGGCTAGGACTAGATGATCGAAATCTGCTCTGTCGGCTAGGTGGTTGGCGTCGCGAGCGCACTACAGGTAAAGAAGGACTGACACTCGCTGGTTTGCTCATGTTTGGTAGTGAGCGCAGTATTCAAGATGCTCTGCCTCACTACCAACTTGATTATCAGGAGCGGCTTTCTGACGATCCAGAGACACGATGGACATATCGCCTGACGCTCGATGGAAGATGGGAGCCTAATCTTTTTAACTTTTACTATCGGGTATATGGTCGCCTAATTAATGATTTAGATGTCCCATTTCAACTTGACAAAGACGCTGTGCGCCGGGGTGAAACCCATGTGCATGAGGCACTGCGCGAAGCTTTAGTCAATACCTTAATCCATGCCGACCATCAATCTACGCGCCCTATCGTAGTTATTAAAATTTCAGACCGTTTTTTATTCTCTAATCCTGGTCGTTTGAGAATCCCTCTCCAGCGTCTTTATGAAGGTGGTGTTAGTGATGCTCGTAACCCCAATCTACAAAAGATGTTTCAGATGCTCGGCTTAGGAGAGAAAGCAGGCTCTGGCTTCGAGAAAATTCTCCGTGCTTGGAGAGAACAGCAATGGTTAATTCCCTTTGTTTCAGAAAAACTCGACCTAGAGGTGACATCAGTTGCCCTACCAATGGTCAGTTTAATTCCCGAAGATGTTGAAAGAGAATTAAAGGAAATTGTGGGGAATGATTATTGTCACTTGACAGAGCTAGACCGAATCGTCCTAGTTCTAGCACACCGCTCTGGCGAGATTAACAACATGGGTGTTTAGCGTTACAGACATGAACACCCCAGAGAAATTGGTGAATGCCTTAAGCGCCTAGTGAATAAGGGCTGGCTTGAACAATTTGGTCGTGGTCGTGGCACCCACTACACTCTCCCAAACCAGCGTCAACCAGATCTACTTTCACTGTTCCCAAGCTCCGAACATTACGAGTTAAGCTCCGAACATTACGAACCCAGCTCCGAACATTACGAACCCAGCTCCGAACACTACAAACGTTTGCAAGAGATTGCAGCTCCCGTCCGTGAGAAAGATCGCGTAAACAAGAGCATAGTGGAGAAAGTCATTCTAGAACTCTGCTCCGAACATTACCTATCACTCCGAACATTAGCTGACCTTTTGAAACGCGAACCGGACAGCATCCGAAACCACTATGTAAATCCCTTGCTATCACAGGGCTTGCTGGAACTGAAATATCCCACTAAACCGAATCACCCTGATCAGGCATATAGAACCAAATCACTTCCAGATAAGACACTTGAGTGAGTTTGTGACACTTCGCCAATAGCCCAAACCTAATAAGCTTGGTGCAGTTAGCGCGATCGCTTCTGTTTTTGTCTCCGCTTCAAATCCTCAGCCAGTCGAATATCCACCAGTTCCTCCTCTTCCCACGCTTGACCACTCGGTTTAACCTGCCGTTGTGCGAGCTTTTGGAGTTCGAGGTCAAAGATGCGATCGCCTTCTAGTAACTCATTAATCCGTTCCACAGGCATTTCAGCATCAGCCGCAAGTTTCCTAAGCGCCCAGTCGCGGTTACTTAGGGTTTCCTCAATCAGAGATGTGATCGCGCATTACTTCCCCGACCTCTAGCCCTTCTCGGCTGGAGGTTGCTTTTTTGGAGGTGGCGGAATCTTACCCTCTGCCTCTGCTTCCTCCATAGCCTTCTCCACAATGTACGCAGCCAAATTTGCGACGGGTCTTCCTTGGTAATTCGCCCACCGCTCCAACTTTTCATAAACCAAATCCGGCAGAGTCAGGAAAACTCTTTTGCTCACAGGTTGCATTTCATCCAAACCGCCTTCATCGTACACTTGAGCCTTTCTCCTTTGAAGATTCTTAGCTGATATGTAGCTTATTAGTAGCTGATATGCTACTTTGACAGAAAGATTGAGTTAATCCTCCTCTAACCGTGAGTCTCAACTTGCCTCTAATCAGTCTGGATGAACTACCGCCATCGGTCAGGCTTCCCACTGACTTTCCAGATGGCACAGCAATACCCAAATTCCTGTATGGCGATCGCCTGCGGTGGAAACCCCTATCTGATACAGACGAAACCGACACGGGCATCGTCATTGGGCGGTTCTACGCCTTTGCCCCCCATCGCTGCCAGTGGGCATGGAAATACCTGATTTTCCTCGCTCCCGAATCTCCCAGTGCTCAATTCTGTGTAGCGGATACCTGCTGGGAAGAACACCTCGAACCGTTGCCGTTGGAGACAAACTCATGACCTCTCCTCGTCCCCTCGGACAACGAGAACTGGAGTTAATTCATCTCTACGCCAACTGCCAGTTAGGGATGTCTCCCCGTGCCTTTGAAGCCAAGTGGAACGTAACGCGATCGCAAATGGCAGCTATCTGTCAATGCTCCCTCGCCACAGTCCAACGCTGGTTTGAGCGAGGAAACAACTTTTCACCACCAACTCGATACCACTTGCGCTACCTGGCACTCGCAGATTTATTCATCGAGCATTTTGAAGAAATTCCCGACAGGCTGAAAGCTAATTTATGCCCTATGTCCAATAGTCAAGAGTAATTTAAACACAATTAACAAACACCTCTCAGATTGAGAGGAATTCGATTCATGCCTCACTTTGCCACAGAAGAACGTTTTAGGGTGGTTAGAAGTACTCCGTTGCTGTTGCCAACCTTTAGCACGAACAAGGGCATGACCTCCATTTCCACCTTCGATATCACCAAAGAACCCCTGCTCGACCTGCTACGGGATATCCAACAGGGCAAAATACAGCTCGTAGACTTTCAGCGTTCCTGGTGCTGGGACGAAGAGCGCATCGAACGGGTAATTGCTAGCGTCTCCCTTGGTTTCCCGGTGGGAGCGGTAATGCTCCTTCAGCAAGGCAACCCGGATGTCAAATTCAAACCCCGCCTGGTCGAAAGCTTAAGCCTCGCTCATCCTCCCGTACCGACAGCTTTGATTCTGGACGGACAGCAACGCCTCACCAGTCTGTTCATGTCCCTGCTATCCGACCAACCCGTGCGGATTAACCGAGGCAAACGCTACTCACCAGAGCAACGCTGGTACTACATCGACATTGCCCAAGCCCTCGACTACCCCCACACCGACCGCCGAGATGCCATCTGGGGCTTAACGGTTGATAAAAAGCTTTACCGACCCGGACAACCAGTAATTGACTGTTCGACGCCGAAAAAAGAATTTGAACTCGATTTATTTCCCATTTCCCAAGTCTTCAATTTTCCCCAGTGGCGCTCTCAATACTGCAAATACTGGCATTACGACCCGCCAAAGTTAGCCTTGATTGAGCAATTTGAAGCAACTGTCATCAAGAAATTCGAGCATTATCAGATGGGATTGTTTGTCTTGAGAGCCGAACTGCCTAAAGAAGCTGTTTGTTACATTTTCGAGGAAAACAACAAACGACAGTGCGAACTGACCCATTTTGACCTATTAACTTCCTCCTTTGCTGCCACTGATTTTGACCTACGCTCAGACTGGATAGCCAGAGAGAAACGCTTTAGTTCTCATCCAGTTTTGCGCCTGTTAAAGCCAACAGATTTCTTACAAGCGATCGCTCTGATGGTTAATTATGCTCGACGAGTCAATGCTCAACAGCGCGGTTGCCATCCGGATAAACTCCCCAAAGTCGCTTGCAATCGTCAGGACGTGTTGCGTCTGGAGTTAGAGCAGTACCAGTGTTGGATAGAACCGATCACCGCAGCCTTTGAGGAGGCAGCTCGTTTTCTCCACACCCAAGCCATCTTCGATGCTGACGATTTGCCCTATCCAATGCAGCTTGTGGTCATGGCTCCTCTATTTGCAATTTTAGGAGAGGGAACGAAGCTAGATCGGGTGCGACAGCGTATCGAGCAGTGGTTTTACTGTGAAGCGGCATCGGGTATTTACTCCCGTTCTAGAGAAGGGACAGCAGCAAAGAATTTGCTCGAAGTCCCCCAATGGCTGAAAGGTGGCGAGACACCGACGACTGTGAGAGAAGCCCACCTGACGGCAGAACGGTTGCAGAGTTTAGTCAATTCTCAAGGGGCAACTTACAGAGCGATCGCTGCTTTACTTAGACGTGATGGGGCATTAGATTTTGTCAGTGGCGAACCCATTACGGCGGCTCGTTACTTTGACGAGAAGATTGAGAACCACCACATCTTTCCTCAAGACTGGTGCAAGCGACAAGGCATTCCCCGCTCACGCTACAACAGCATTATTAACAGGACACCCCTAACAGCAAAGACGAATAAGTTGCTGGGGGGAAAAGCCCCATCCGTGTATCTAGCACAGTTAAAAGCACAGGGGATGTCAAGGCAGAGAATTGATGAGATTTTGCGATCGCACTTAATTGAGCCAACAACATTGCACAACGATGATTTTGAGGCATTTTTTGCAGCAAGAACGCAGGCACTGTTAGCCAAAATTGGTACGGCGATGGGTAAGGATTTGGTTGGGGAGTCGTTGCCGGACAGTGGTAATGGGTTTCATCCAAAGACGTTTAACGATTACCAAGCTGGGAGGTGAAAACCGCGATCGCAACTTGTAATTAGAACAACTGTTTTTCTTCGAGCTAATCTAGTACACCTGTTTCTATTCAGCCTTTCAACTAAACTCTTCGTTTTCCCAAGTCATGAGCATCATTACGGTTCAATGCCAGCTCAAAGCGACTGAAGACTCTCTGCGCCATCTCTGGAGCCTAATGGCGGAGAAAAACACCCTTTTGGTCAACGAACTTCTGAAGCAGATTAATACTCACCCTGATTTAGAGAACTGGTTGGAACAAGGAAACATCACAGCCGACGTTATCAAAGGACTCTGCAAAAAACTCAGAGCTGAATCTCGCTTCCAGGATATGCCAGGACGTTTCGCGAACGCGGCTGAGAACTTAGTCCAATACATTTACAAATCCTGGTTCGCTCTACAAGAAAAACGGAGGTTTCGTCTCCAGGGAAAACAACACTGGCTCTCTATGCTTAGAAGCGATTTGGAACT
>JAIUYC010000183.1 GCA_020216575.1 Coleofasciculus sp. S288
AGATATGACTGCGCTTGCGCCAACTCAGTAAAATCAGAAGCCAACGCCCCCAACTCAGCCGCAAACTTATAGGCAACAAAGAATTCCAACAGCGATCGGTGAGCCGGAGTATAATCCCCCTCGGAATTGCGAATCAGCATCGTCTGCCCCATCATGTCATAGTGCCAGTGGTCTAAATCCTTCTCCTCCGACACAACCGAACCAAACAAGCGACGAATGCGATCGGGAAATAGCCGATAATTCAGACTCATCTGGTCACTTGACACCATCTCCCAGGAAAGCTCACACAAAAAGTAAAGCTTATCTGCCAACGAAGTAAACGTGCGTTCTGCCTTAATATCTCGCTCCATCTTGCGTCGCACGGCATACAGATAAACCCGCGACATATCCACAGGTTTACCTGCCTCAATATCTGGCAACGCTTCTAAAATTAACTCCGTCATAATAGGACGACGTGCCAAATCCAAAAGTTGGGGATTCCCCATCACCTGCTCGACTGTCACAGGTTCAGCTTGGAACGACAACACCTGACGGATTTGTTCATTATTGAATTTCTCCAGTTCCAGCACCTCAAACTGTGGAGTTTCACCAGTTAGAGCAGCAGTAGAGGCTTGCAATTCGGCATTAAGCAACGCCCGTCCTTCTTGAGCTTCTGGAAAATGCTCGGTGCGACAGGTCAAAATTACCTTACTTCCCGGTACTACAACCTTCGCCAACTCCCAAAAATTGTTAATCATTGCTTGGCGATCAACCTTAGCTGCCATCTCGTCGAAACCATCGAAAATCAGCAGCAGTTTGCCCATGCGGTTGAGTTGCTCAAATGCCGAATAACCCGGTAAGGGAATCTCGTGTTTGCGAAAGAAAAACTCGGAAAACAACGACTCCACACTCACCGCCTTGGCATAGTCCCGCAACGGAATCACTAACGGCAAGCGAGGACGTTCAACGCCTCGTTTTTGAGCATCGCGATAGCGTTGCAGTGCCGTCCAAGCATAGTGGAAGGCAAACCACGTCTTACCTGTGCCGAATTCTCCCAAAATCGAGATATGCTCTTTAGCAGGATCATCGAGCCAGAGGTCAATGTAACCGTCAATCCAGCCGTCCCGTTCATCGTAACGGCTCACCGCCATCCTGCGCTTGGTAATGGGGTCGAACTCTTCTTTCGTGCAGGCAAGCGGGACATACTTTCTATCAATACTCCTATCTTTGACCTGTTTCTCTAGCCAATTGAGATAACCGCTGAAATCAGCATCCTGATCCAGAAGTTCGTCAAAGGTATAGCAACCCAGGTGACGATTTTCCTCCTTATCTACTTCATCCCGCGCCGCCCGACTAATGCGCCTTGCCGTCACCAACCAGCCTTCATCCGTTCGTTGCTTCTCCACTGACTCGCGCAATGCTGCAACATCCCGGAATCCTGCCTCTCCCTCAATCCCCCGCACGAGAATGCGATCGTATCGATTTCGCCGTACCGGAATATTGATAATCCACTCAAAATAAGTATCTTCCCAAACTTCATACCGCTCAAAGCGATAGCCCAAGGTTTCAATCCAGCCTCTCATCTGTTGAGCTAAAACAAATGCCCTGCAATTCTTTTGAGTTGAGGATTCAGCCTCTGGCAGTGCAGGGTAATCCTGTGCCGCCAGCCGCGCCATCTCTGTCCGAATTCCCTCTAGTGTCGGGAGCCTGTCGAGGCGTTGTTGGATATTTTCTATCCTTTTATGTAAGGAGCCTATCTGCTGGTTAGTGAGAACTTCAGCAGGTGTGCGTGATCGCTTAGCTACCTCAATAAACACAGTAGCAAATGCCGCGAACTCTCTGTGGGCGTCAATTCCTAACTCTCGGATTTCATCCCCTAATGCATACCCGTCTAGAAACGCCTCGCCTTCTTTGAGGAGAATTGAAGGATTATTCTGGTCTAAAGCCCTGCGGAAAATCTTTTGAATTTCTTGTTGCCGGAAAAGAGAGAGGATTGGCTTGGGTTTGCCAACGCCGTATTCTACCAGGGCATAAGCGTAAACGCCACTGAAATCTGATGGCGGATGGTCGGGGTCGAGGTTAAATTTCTTTAATAATTTGATGACTGTCTCATTGCGCTGAAGCTTGTCCTTTATAAAAGCAGTCGGACTGACGATATCGGTAATTGCGCCGATTATTGCGTCGAGGGGAATGGGTATCACAGAGATGTTCCTTGGGTAAAAGGACTGCGAGCGACGTACAGGCTTAACCGCTATTATGCAAACTCTGGATAGAGTTGGCGAGTCAGTCATACCCCCTAATCCCTTTTGTTAAGGAAACGTTAGAAACGAGCGATCGCTGCCAGTCGTCTCCAATTTCTTTTGATATGAGATTCAAAGCTGACGATAAATTGTTTCACGAATAGAGGTATAGTCTGAGCAGGAACACTCTTCAAGGCTATCGTTGACGGTTGTTATCTCACTGTTCAATCAAGCAGGCGGCGTCGGCAAATCGACGCTCACCCAAAATATTGGCTATCACCTCTCTCAACGCCACCATAAGGTTTTGTTGGTAGACATCGACCCCCAAGCTTCCCTGTCTACATTCATGGGGCTGGAGCCTGCGGATTTAGAGAAAACGATATACGATGCCTTAGTGTCTGAACAAGACGAGCCGCTTCCCCTACACCGAGACTTACATGGCATGGACTTGGCTCCCGCCAATATCTTATTAGCCAACGCCGAGCAGGAGCTAATTTTTGCTGAACTCCGAGAATTCCGGCTTAAAGAGGTACTGGCTCCCCTATTAAACAACTACGACTTCATCTTGATTGACTGCCCCCCCAGCTTAGGGATATTGACTCAAATTAGCCTCGTTGCCTCGACTCATGTCTTAGTCCCCATTCAGTGCCAGTTCAAAGCCTTGAAGGGAACCGACTCTCTCTTGAAAACCGTAGCGCGAGTGCAGCGCAAGCTCAACCGCCCTCTCAAATTTGCTGGGTTTTTCCCGACAATGTACAGCGCCAGTAACTCTCTAGACCAGCGCACCTTACAATCTATTTCTGAACAACTCTCAAACCTAGCTCCCGTATTTCCCCCACTGCCCCGTGCCACAGCGCTGGCGGAAGCGGCTGAGTATGGCAAACCTTTAGCTCTTTGCCCGAATAAACATCCGGCTATCCTACGCTTATTTGATGAGATAGCTGTCTTCTTAGAGGAGATGTCATGAGTCCCCGACACCGCACCCAACCCCCTGCCGAGCGCTCAAAGCTTAAAAATGTGGCTCTATTTGCCGAGGAAGAGGAATCATCGGTTCCCCATACCCTTCCCCTCGACCAAATTACCCTGCCTCCTACTCAGCCCCGGCGTTACTTTGACCCCCAAGCCATGCAATCTTTAGTGGAGTCAGTCAAAAGCGAAGGCATCCTTCAGCCTCTATTAGTTCGACCTGTGGGAGAGAAGTATGAGGTAATCGCTGGAGAGCGACGTTACCGAGCGGCTATTGAGGCAGAACTAACCCAAGTGCCTGTGACGGTTCGGGAAATGACGGATGACCAGGCAGTCCAGTATGCCCTGATAGAGAACCTGCAACGAGAAGACCTCAATCCAGTTGAGGAGACGGAAGGCATACTAAATCTTTTGGCTCTCCGATTGGAATGTGACGTGGCTGAGGTGTCATCGAAGCTTTACCGAATGGAAAATGAAGCGAAAGGAAAAATTACCCGAAACGTTTCGGGTAAGGAGGAAACCGAAACGATAGAGCAGGTGTTTGCCTCTGTGGGGCGAATCAACTGGCAGTCGTTTGTCCGTACCCGACTCCCGCTCCTCAAACTGCCTGCTGACATTCTGGACGCTTTACGTGCTGGACGCCTTGAGTACACCAAAGCCAAAGCGATCGCACAAATCAAAGACGAAGCCGCTCGTCAAGCTTTGCTTAATGACGCGATCACTGATTTCCTCTCCTTAAGTCAAATCAAGAACCGGGTCAAAGCAGCTCAACCGCCGACCGAACCCCCTCCCCTCGCTGCCCGGATGACAACCACCTACCAACTAGCCAAGAAACAAAAGGTTTGGGATGACCCCAAGAAGCGCAAGAAACTCGAATCATTGTTGAGTCAGATTGAAGCACTGCTCTCCAAGGAAGAGTGAGTGTTTCTCTACTCAAGTGATACAGCGCTGCTTGGCAGTTCTGTGCCGTTCTCAACTCCATCACTCTTCTTCAAACGCCTGGTTCTTAAACTTCAGCGTGCGGCAGTTTTCCGTAACCGTGCGGACGACGTGTTCCGGTACTCCGTCAGGGACTTCCACGCTAATTTCCAGCGTTACCTTAACATCCGCGCCGAGTAAACTCGTGAGGTGTTGCAGTACCTCATCTGCCACCAGTCCGGTGTCCCGTGTGACGCGAAGGGGGTCTAGCTCGACCGAGCCATAGAAGCGTTGCAATTTCTTGGGTGGGGGGGTGACAGTCGTGCCACTAGAACCCGTTGCCGTGCTGGTGTCATAACTGCCTGTCGTCGTTTTAACCGCAGTCGAACCGCCAGTTCCAACTAATTCTTCTTGTCGTTGGCGTTCTAACTCAGCATCTGCCTCTCTTTGCCGCTGTGCGACATCCGGTTTGACCAGCAAGCTTTGACCGCTTAAGGTGGCTGTGATGTGTTCGCCAGCTTTTAAACCCAGATAGCGCTGTTTGGTTTCGTCCCAGCCATCGGCGTAAGCAAAGTTTTCAGTCCAGAGAACTGCTGCTACTCCCTCTTGAACGGCATCAAGAAGTACCTGCTCATTTTTGAGTCGTGGCAAGTATGGGTACTTCGCAAGGTACTCCCACAGCGTCTTTAGGTTAATATGGTTCACATCGCGCCAGAGATACTCGTCGAGGGCTTCGAGGCGGAGATTGCTGGCGGCATAAGTTGTGAGAAAATGCCCTTCATAAACCAGTTTACGGCTGGCTCGAAGGATTGGCGATTCCTGTCCCTGGAGACGAGTTTCTTCCCATACGATCGCACCTTGCGGGTCGGGTTGGGTCGGTACGAGAAGCCACTGGTATGCTTCTTTAAGGAGAAGCTCTACGGTTTCATTGGTCTGGTTGCACTTGGTTGTCGCCTGGTTGCTTTGGAAGACATCCAGGTTCAGGACTTCCTTTTCTTTTACAATCGAGTCCCAAGCCAGGTATTGGCAGACGGATTGTACTAGACCATCGAGTCTTGCCTTGTCGGGTGCGAGAAACAGAAGCAGATTTTTACAGTAGCGTGGCGACGCGCCTTTGTGTTCGAGAATATCTTTAACTCGAATAGCGGCAAGGCTATCCTTGGCTTTGCCAATGTGAGGATGCTGCGGACTCAGCACGACTAACCGCACACCCATTGATTCATCATCGGGGACATCGGCAGTGGAACTGGGAGCAATGTGGACTCCAGCGAAGTCTCCCCGCTGCTTATCATTTCGCAAGCGGCGAATAATCTCTTCCCAAACTCGCTCCTCATCCTGTTGAATCTGGGTCGCTCGGTCTTGGGCGGTACGAGTAACATTGGGTTGAGTTGAAACCCAATAGCGGTTATTGTCTACATAGAGATAGGTAGCCTGGTCGGTCAGACGGCGCAAGGCATCCCCAAAGATGGCGACACTTTCACCGGGTTGGACGCAGCCGAGCTTAACGCGACGGTCTTCTAATCCTCGGTTAGCAGCGCGTTGGATGGGGGCGGAACCGAGGTAAATGGTGCGGGTGACGCGGCGACAAGCGGAGTAACGACCCAGGTTGGGTGTTTGGTTGTCGAGGGAAACGGGAAGGGAATTGGGTCCATCAACGTCCTTTTCAATTACTGGCACCCAGGAGTCTTCTAGGTAACGGGTAAGTTCGGACTGCACTTGAGAGTCAGCCAGTGCGACGTTAGCAGGTAGGATGAGGAGGCTCTTGTCGCCTTGTTCCCAGAGGAAGTGAATTACCTTTGCCATCAGGCGCAACACGCCGCGAGTGCGTTGGAACTTGTCGAGGGTAGACCAATCGCTATAGAGGCGGTCAAATAGTTCGGGGTGGATGGGATAAGCGACTCTGAGACGGCGTTCGTAGTCAGCTTCCCGGCACTCCAGAGGAAACTCTTGGGACTGGGTGCGGTACATCTCGCTAAACGCCCGGACGACGGCATCACGAGCGACAAATAAGGTGGGGTCGGTGATGCCTTGGAAGAGGCGGCGGCGGACAATTTGAAAGCTTTCTTCGGCAGAAGCGGGACGCCAGGGGGACTCGACTCGCCCGATCGCATTCTTCAGTCTATCTAGAGCTTCTTTCCCGCGATCGCCTCCTATCTCAATATCAGATGAGGGGATACTGACCACCAGCAGCGTGCGATCGGCGTTTTTTGCTGACTCGCTCAGGGTTTGGGCAAAGGTAAAGTGAGTGTCAAAGCTGCCTGCTGGTAAGTCGCTTTCTTCGTGGAGTTGACGGGCGTATGCCACCCATTCATCAACGAGAATCAGGCAGGGGGCATAACGATTAAACAGCAGTTTCAGGGTGTCTCCTGGGTTGGTGGCGGTTTCATCGGCTTCCCGTACCATCTCGTACCCTTCTTTACCCCCTAACTGCCAAGCGAGTTCTCCCCAAAGCGTCCGCACAACTGTCCCATCTTTTTTGCGATGCAGTTGACCGGGAGATATCTTGTTACCAACTAGGACAACGGTTTTCACGTCAGCCGGAGGTTCTTTAACACCCGCGGCTTCAAACACAGGCTCAGACCCCGGCAGGTCGCTGGCAGATACCCCAAAGAAGAGGTGATACAATGCCAGCATCGCGTGAGTTTTACCACCCCCGAAGTTGGTCTGGAGTTCAATTACGGGTTCGCCGCCTTTACCACTCAAACGCTGTAAGCCTCCCGCAAGTAGTTGTTTGAGTCCTTCGGTTAGGTAGGTACGGCGGAAGAATTCGGTGGGGATGCGGTATTCATCGCTGCCTTCATCCAGGTAGACTTGCCACAAATCTGCGGCGAATTCGGCTTGTTGGTAGTAACCAGACGCGACATCGGGATGGGGAGTAACGATTTCGCGCCAGGGCTTTAGACCCGCTGCGGGATGACTTTCGACTGCTGCTGCTGCTGCTTTTTGCGTTTCGCGACGCGCC
>JAIUYC010000184.1 GCA_020216575.1 Coleofasciculus sp. S288
AGATAATCATTCCAGCTGGCAGTGAGGTTGTTGGTGAACTGCGTTCTACTGCAAGCGGTGCTCAGTTTGTTGCTCAGACATTGGTGATGAACGGTCAACAGATGTCAATCAACGCTTCGTCTGGGACAATCACCACCACCGAAACTGTTCGTCAAGGTCGTAGCGTTGGGGATCTGCTGAAGAATGCGGCGTTGGGAACGGCTGCTGCTGCTGCAATCTCAGCTGTCACAGGTGACCGAGCGATCGCCACTGAAGAACTCTTGATCGGAGGCGGCGCAGGTGTAGTACTGGATCTGATTCAACGCTTCCTTGGTCGGAACAGTGTCGATCTGATCGTCATTCAGCCTGACACGGACTTAGATCTGAGATTGAATGATGACCTAGAGCTTGAACTTGACGATTAAGCTGCTGTGAATCTAAGCTGCCTAATCTGAAAATAGACACTCCAGACACGGAGACACGGGGACGTGGAGACATAGAGATTTTCATCCTTCGTTATGCACTCAAGTTCATGGGTGTCTAACCTGAAAGTAGGGGTCAGGGGTCAAGAGTCGGAGGAGAGTAATTTTCATCTCTTCATGGTGAGCGACAGCTCATGATGCCTAATCTACACTTGAGTTTTTTGCCAGCAATCAGCGGTTAGTGGAAAAACAACTGACTACTGACAACTGACTACTGACAACTGACCCCTGATAACCTGCAACCACACCACAAAGGTTGTTCCCTTTAGAGGATGGTCTTGTGCAGTACTAAAAATGGATTCCGAATCGTCTTTAGCCTGGATTAGTTGTGCTGGGCTAAAGACTTTTATTTCTCCCTGCATTTGTTCGACTAACTGTTTCGCGATCGCTAAGCCCAAACCACTACCCGGAATTGATGTCGATGCCTGGACGCCTCGATAATGCCGCTCGAACAAATGTTCTAAGTCTTCGGGTGGAATGCCAGGTCCCGTATCGCTGATTGCGATCGCCAACATTTCTCCTTGAGGCGTTTGTCGCGTTGCGCCAACTCGGACATCAATCTTTCCGCCTGCTGGCGTGTACTTTAGGGCGTTGTCGATCAGGTTGCTTAGCACCTCGCGTAAGGCTTTGGCGTTGCCTCGTACAGGCGGTAAGTCGGATGGGATTTCAGATAACAACTCTAGGTTGCGTTCTTGTGCGATCGCTTGGGCTGAAATGATCAGCGGGACTAAAACATCGGCAACTGAAACGGATTCCAAGGTCAAGGCTGGGAGTAGAGAGGTAGCCGTTGATGGTTGAGGAACTTCAACAACTAGTCCCACAGGGAGTACCGCTGGCTCTAAATCGTCTTGATACTCGTCGAGACTAGCGTCGAACTGTTGCAGCAATTCTTGCAAGCGATCGCTTTCTCGCACAATACTGGAAGCGACCTCGTGGTTTTTATCCCCCGGTCGCAGGCGTTTGAGGAGCAGCTTGCCAAAGGTTCGCAATGCTGTTAGAGGATTGCGAAATTGATGTAAAAGGTCATCTAAGCGATCGTGCTGCTGAGCTTGCAGGCGCCGCTGTTGAGTCAATTGCTGCTCAACCCACGCTCGACGCTGATCCATGATGTAGCCAAGTGTCAAAGTTCGAGCAATTCGTTCAATCGTCGCTTGTTCGCGATCGTTCCATGGCCTGTCTTCACGACTCGTCACCAACAACCCCATCACAACGCCCTCATGGATTAAGGGCAAAACAATTTGACGCTGCCGTCGCAGTAAATTTTCTTCCCAATCTGGGGGAGTGGAACCCACATCTGAGTTAGAGTTTTGGGGGAGCAGCCGTGGTACAGCTCTCGCCAAGCGAGGAAATGTGTCAGCCTGCCCCATCTGTCCAGGCAACATCAGTGCCGTATCATCCTCTGCCCATACCGTCGTTGCTTCAGGATAAACGACCACGGGAATTAGTTTCGTCTCACCTCCCTCTACCAATTCTTCTGTTAAATACACAGCACTCAGAGCAGCTCCTAACCCTTGAGTTAACACTGCCACCTGTGCTTGACACAATGCAACAAATTCTGAACTGGCAGGAATGAACATGAGGTTAGAATGACTTATCTGTGACAGTGTTCTTGCCTTGAAACCACAAGTGGCTCTCTCTCTATAATGTCGAACCCATCAGAAAACTGGCAAACTAGGGCGCAAACGCGGAAATCAGCCGTCTCATATGCATGGATGCAGAATTTTTTTCATCGTTCATCGTCTCCTTTTGCGGGTGAGGCTATTTCACTTAAACTCTTTATGGTTAAATATTATTAAGCAAAGTTTAGGTTCTCTAAACATTCTCATATTTCTCGCTCTCCTTTCCAGGATATTGGTCTTAGTCATTAAAGCGTTCATCAATTTTGTATCAATATATGAAAAAAAGTTGAATTTTTGAACTGAAGCGGATATACTTTCCACGGCTTTTGTAACTAGCATTACAACTGTCAGCAAACAGAGGAGGTAAAGAGGTTGGCAAGAAGACGCAAGCGCAAAAGTCGCCGCCGCCAGGAAGGGCGCAAGATTCTGGAGCACGTGCCTCAGTATAATCTCGAAAGCGGTGAAGATAAACCTGTTACAGCAGCACGAAAATATATTCACGCAGAAGGGATTGTTCCCCCTGCTTTGCTGCTGGTGAAGCGAAATGAACACACGACAGACCGCTACTTCTGGGCGGAAAAAGGGTTATTTGGAGCCCAATATGTCGAAGAAAATCATTTTCTGTTTCCCAGTCTGCGAGTACTAGACTCTCCCCCCGAAAAGACTACAGTTGCGGTTTCAAGCCGCTGATATATTCCTATCGCTGAAAAGTCCCCAGTGACAGGCGCTTTTAGGATAGCAGTCTGAAATCCTCATCTTTAAGTAGGTGAAGATGAAAGGCTCAGTCATTTTTAGGGGTTTGCTTGCGCTTTTAAGCGGTGTTAGTCTAGCACTTGCGGAGTGCCTTGTCCCTAAAAATGACACCCTTTAGGGTAGAACGTATCCTGACTGTCCCTATCCTCAATGAAGTAGGTAAGGAGAGAGAGCTGAAAAATACGTTCTGTCGTTTTTATTTGGCGTTAGGAACTAGCGTCATTAAGCTTTAATGAGGAACCTCTACCTGATAACCCATTCGGACTTAGATGGCGAGTTGCTCGAATGAAGCGTTAAAGGCAATGATTTGTGAACTATAGGTTGAAATCTCCAACCGCGAGTGTCGCAGGTCGAAGCAATTCATATTGTTTTTTTCTCCACTCGGGTACGAGTTGCAAGATTGGGCATTAGTTAATACGCTGTATTGACAAAGTCTGAGTTCTTGGCTCGTACTGGGATGTGTGATAGAAGTGACACGGCAAGCGTTCCTGTCACAGTTACCTTGACCCTACCTCAAGCGTAAAAGCTTGAGTAGGGTTGCTTTCTGGTGTTCTTTGAGTGTCAGGTGTTTAACCGCTTATTAGCTGGTTACTTAAATTACTGTTGGGATGGACTAGGGAGAAGGAGAGGGGATAAAATCCTTCTCCCCATCTTCAGATTGCTGAAAGCTTAGAGGTTATTGGCAGCAGGGTTGAGCTGTAAAACTCGTTGCAGCTCTAGGAGTTCGTCCCGATGACCAGTAACAGTAATGAGGCTTTGCGGACTTGTTTCGCGATCGCCTAGGGTTTCCACTTTCAGAGAAACCTGTTCGTCCCGTCCCGCTTTTTTCCAATAAAACACTCCAGCTGCTGGTGCTAGTAGAACTAACCCTAGAAAAATGCTAGTGAACGTCGGATAAAGCACCGAGAGAACCAGCGATAAACAAAGCATGCCGCAGGCAGCTAGCACGGTTAAAAAGATCGCCAAAAATAAACTAGGTCGGACATACCCTTGGAATATGACTTGATTGGTGGCGGCATCCACTGCCGCCACTCGGTAAGCTCTCTGGTCAAAGTATTGCTGCAAGCGAGCTAGAAGTGATTCTTCTGGTTCTAGAGCAACCAATTTCACTTGCTGCGTTCGGTCTTTCACAGAGGCTCGAATGAAGAAAAATAATCCTACGGCTAACAACAGCGTCAGCAGGAGTGTAGAAGAGAGAACAGTTGTATCCACGATTGTTGATGTAAGATGTGCCTCCTTTGCTACTACTTTACAATTTACGACGCCTCAGTTGTTAGAGAAGAACACCCTCTCTGCGGAGCCACTAGCAGGTTGTAGGAGAAAAAATTTCTCCCACGCCAATACGTCCGCTGACGCTACTGCTAGAGCGGCTTTTTTCCTTGCCGTCTTGCTTTCTCGAAAAGCCTGCTGTCAACTCAACGAATTGACCGTTTCTCCCACAAAGTGCGAGAAGTTGTTACATGGCTTTTCTTACCTCAGTCATGTAGCCACGACAAAAATCGGCAAGTTCCTGAGCTTGACTCCGCCACTCCGGGCGGATTTGATACATCCTGCGGGGGCGCCCGCGTCCTTCCACTTTTTTCCAGTACCCTGTGATTGCCCCAGCATCTTCAAGAAACTTCAATGCACTGTAGAGGACAGTGTCAGAGAGTCGATAGGTTGGGTAATCCTGTTCTAGTTGCTGAATCAGCTGTGTTCCATAGGATTCGCCTTGCAACAAGATAGACAGAACATAACATACGGCTAATTCCTTGTTGAGATAGTTGGGAGGGGGGTCTCGAAAAAACTGATAGATATCCTCAAATTTCATCTGCATAGCTCACTGAATATCCCAGCCAACCGGATTGATTGGGAGAGTTTTCCTGAAACTAACGATGGCTTCAGCACCCAGAAAACTCACACCTGGCTCAATGTGTATGTCAAAAGCGAGCAATCAAGAGCCAGTTAATTGCCCTCACACGTTATAGCTCAAAAGCTTTGAGGAGCATAGAATTCACTCGTTAGCTCGGTGACGTTAGATGCAACACCGCTGACTAATCCTGTTCAATTTTAACCAAGTGGCTAAAAAACGCCGCTCAACTCCACCTATGCCGTCCTCAAGAGGAAGAGGTGCGGGAGATGCTCCTGTTTCCCTTCAAGCTGAGCCGGACATGAGGTGGAAAGCATTGATCCTTTCTACGCACCTAGGAACCTATATTCCGCATTTTTTCCTTGTTTTGTTCTTTTGGGCAAGGGTAAAAGCAAAAACTTCATCAAAACATCTTCATTCAACAATTGCTTCGTAAAACTAGTTCTCTCCTCCCCTTCTCCAAGCCAGTTAGGTTAAACTCATCCCCTCACGCTTAGTACGGGGGATGCAAGAGGGCGTAGGGAATAGGGAATAGCTTGTCTTACGCACAGCCCTTTTTCCCTGGCATCGGCAGGCGGCGGATTCCTCTCTCCCTTTCTCATAGGAGAGCTTCCTCGCCGATTTTTGTGAGGGAGCTGAACGGGGTGAGGTATCTAGTCAGCCAAGCTTTTGTCGATAAGTAAGATGGTTGAGTTCCTAAGGCAGCAAAAACCTACACCCTACCTAGAAAAAAGTGTTAAATAATCTAAACAATTACACGCTTAGTTCCGGGTTCGCCTGCCAAACTTCCTTAATGATTTTGCCGGTTTGATCGAATTGCACCTGGTAAGACATCGATAAAACTACAACCAGTCCCCGACGAGACTTAGCAACGATTTGAATTTCAGCTTCAACACTGCGATCGCGCTGCTGTTGTTTAACGACTTGGAAGTTTTGAATTTGGTATTGCTGGAAGAACTCCTGCCAAGCTGAGTAAATGGATTGACCCTGGTAAACTTCGTCTACATCTGAAACGCCATAGGAACGTTTTAAAACGGCATTATCGCTGTATCGGCTGGCTAAAAGCTCTGGATTTGCCGTCGCGATCGCTCCCCAGTGTCTTTGTGCCGCAGATAATGGATCGGCACTAACCGTATTTTTGTACAGGGATAACGTGAAAACTAAAGCGATGGCGCATGTTCCATAGGATAAACGCTGCCTCCACGTAGGTCTCAAAAACTCCATAATTCTGTTTCCTCTTTGATTGGGCTGCGAAAGAAATAGCAGGCCGTAGGAGGAGGTGGTAGTGCTACCCCAATCCTGCACGCTTCGAGAAGACGAGTAGCTTGAATTAAAAGTTCTCGAAACTTTAATTTTTTTGGAGAAAATTTTGCCTCCTCAATTTAATTCGGTCGTATCAAGTAAGGGGGTAGGTTCAATTAAACAAAACAAAACTTTCTGTTTGTTGACTATCAATCGTCAACCCATAACAGATACAATTGCTATGTTTATTTGTGCTTACCTGCTTAGCTAGACCCAACTAACTGCTAGATAGGCTCGTCAAGCGTCGGTTTCGCTACGAAACTTGACGCCAAATTTCTCTACCACCTCCAACTTAAAAAGAGCTGGAGATCGATAGACTGGAAGCCGAAAGGAGTGTAGATAACCCTGAGGGATTCAATCGGGCGGACATCCGAAATCAGAGGATAGGAGGTTGGCGACCCACTGCGTTCAGTCTGCTCGATCTAAATCCGTAATACTAGTGTATGACATGTATTACTTATGTGTATAGTATTTCAATTCGCGTACATTAGTAACAAAGTCAAGGAAACTTTAGCAAATCTTTAAATTTCCCTAAGGAACTTAGCAAGGACGGAGAAAGACAAGGAGGGCAACAGAGACGTTCTAATTACTGCTTCCTTGTCTCCAACTACTAGCCCCAACGCTCTAGCTCCTGACTAAGATCGAGCTAAGATGAGGAAGCATCCCCACATTCAGCCAGCTTTCTTGGAGAATGAAAGTAGGTTGTCACTCACAGGGGAAAAACCTGATGCGAGAAAAGCCTGACACTTCTTCACTTCCACCAGCCCTTCAACGAGTCGCCTTTACACTTCGCACAGTAGGCGGAATCTCATTTTGGCTACAGCTAGTTCTTGGCGTCATTTCAGGTTTGATTTTGATCTTTGCAAGTTTTAGCACGGGTCTTGGTCGTCCAGCCGCTCAAGGAAGTACTCAAGGGACTGGATTCGGCATCTTTTTCGCCCTTTGTGGACTAGTGGCACTCGGTGTAGGTGCTTATTTTGCGTTCCGTTACACTCGCATTGCCAGACAACTCCTAGCCTCTAATGCGGCTGGGCGACCGAGTAAAGCCGATACCCTACAAATTATTC
>JAIUYC010000185.1 GCA_020216575.1 Coleofasciculus sp. S288
TTTTAAGGTTGCTTGAGCTTGCTGTTCTAGGGAGGGACGAAGTGGGCCATCCCCGATGATGACCAACTCTACATCGGGTTGCGTCTGCTGCACCAAGCTCATAGCTCGAATTAAATATTCGCATCCCTTTTTTTCCACCAACCGACCGACAAACAGGACAACTGGCTCGCGTGGTACGGTTGGATCGGGTTGAAATTGGTCTGTATCGACGCCGATGTAGTGGACAACAACCTTATGGGGTGGAAAACCTTGCTCCAAGAGCTTTCTTTTGAGAAACTCCGACGCTGCAACAATCAGTCGCGCCTTACGCTGGAGTACCGTTTTACGTTGCAGGTAGACTCGGTGGCTATAGGTAGAACGTCGAGCGTATTCGTCTTTGATGGTGGCGTCGTAGCCGTGGAAGGTGACTACGAGGGGGATGGCTAGTTTCTCAGATAGAGGCATTGCTCTGACACCATCTGGCCCAAAATGGGCGTGAAGCAATACCGGTTTCAGTTGTTGCAACTGCTGAACAAAGCTAGGGGCAATTCCCCAAAGCTTGTAAGCGACTTCACTGATTTGACCTTGTACACCCCCTCGGTTAATGACTAAGGCGCGTCCGTCGGGCAGGGGTAAGCCGGAAATGAAGCGCGAACCTGCATAGTAAGGGGTAAAGTGTTCTAAGGCTTCTGCTTGCGATCGCACAAAAGTTGCCGAGTAGGGCAAGAGGTGATCGCAGTAAATAATGACGGCAGGCTGGTTAGGCATTCTGAACGTGTCCTCCATTACTGGGAATTGCCCTGCCATATAGGGGTTCGCTGATGCGCTCATCTTGCTCGAGCCTGGAAAAGGCGATAGTGACGTAGAGAATCCAAAAGATGGTGTTTTGCAGAAGGATGACGCTCTCGGTCAAGTTATAGAGAAACATAAAGGTGAGGAAACTCAACGGCATCAGGTACTCTGGGCTATTGGTCAAGCGAACCCAGATGATGGCTCGCCGCAGAACCATCAAGTAGCTGAATCCAAATATCATCAATCCCACCAAGCCGAGGTCGAGCCAGAGGTTCAAATACCCGTTGTGAGAGTGCATAGGTAGCCACCATTCGGCAGTCCAGATATACGCCGAGGCTCCATTCCAACCCCGCCAAAATCCTCCAAATCCGTAGCCCAACCAAGGGCGTAGCTGAATCATGTCGAGGACGAGTCCCCATAAATCGGTGCGTCCAGACAGTGTTAAGTCCTTCCCCGCAGATTCGAGTACGGTTTCTACACTCGCCAAAACAATCATAGCGATCGCGCCTCCACTAAGTACCGCACCAATCAGGAGGGGTACTGCTAGCTTGTAGTACAGCCGCATCGCCCTGTAGAGAGGCAAGAGGATAACAAGAGTGCCGTAAAGCGCCAAGGCTGTTTTTGAATTGGAAAGGAGCAGCAGCATGGTTGATAACCCGGCTCCCCCCCATACCATCCATCGGCGCTTATGCTCAGCATGAATCATCAAGACAAAGACGACTCCGCTGAGAATCATGATCCGCCCCAGCATATTTTTATGGTGATAGATACCCTGCCAGGATTGCCCATTCTGAAGCCCGTAGCTGGGGAGTGCTACAGCAAACACCAAACTGAGAACTGCTACGATGCCGAATACCAAAGCCAACAGCCTCAGTTGTTCACTCAAGCTATAGCGTGTTGCTAGGTACACTCCGAACAAAGTTGTGCCGACTACAGCAATACTTTGGCGTACTGTCACATCGGGAGCATCCGACCAAAACATGGAAAATACGACAAATCCAACCAAGACCCAAACCATTGTTCCTCTCATCACCACTCTGGCCGCATGCCTCCAGCGCAAAACCATCAAAAAAAGGCTTAGGGCATAGACCAATAACCAAATGGGTTGTCTCAAAGCCTTGGGGACAAAGGTCAAAAAAGCTTCTGTAGACAACAACAATGTCAGAACAACAAATCCCTTTTCAGCAAGTGTCAGGATGGGTCTCACGGTTTAGAAAATCAAAAGTTAAAAGTCAAAAGTCAAACGATGAAAGTCTGGAAAGACAGGCATATTTGCTGCTTCTGGGATGGCAATGAAAGGCACTACTGCTTACAACTCTTCAGGGAAAAAATAACGGTAGAAGGCTCGTGATTGAATTTCAAACTTTTCAAACGGAGAAACAGAAGTAAGATACTTGTGTAGCACATCTTTCAAATCCACCGCACCATTCCCATCCCGCCAGTAAGTACTCATCCCTCGCGCAAAGATTTTATTCGTAAATTTGGTGAGGGATGGAAACTTCATCCGCATGGCATAAGCGGTGAACATGAGGATTCGAGCTTTCAATTGTTGCTTATCGGTTCTCTGAGTGTAGGCATTCGTGTTGTGCAATCGCTGAAGTGCCAGTTTTTGATTCAAGAAAAATCCTTTACTCAGTGCTAAGGCTGTAAATTTCAGGTAATGGTCGCCCAAAGAAACATCCTTGGCTTCCGACATGGGAAGAATTTGTTCCAAAAGACTGCGCCGAAAGCAAAGCCCCGATGTAGCGGGTGCTGAAAATGGCAGTTTTCCTTTGTCTTTAATGTGTGACCGAAAATCACACTCTCGCGATGGATCTTTAATGTTAATCTCCAGCAAGGTTTTAACGTTTTCGTCCACTAATCTTAGGGGATGAAAACACCAACCACTTTCTAGATGGCGCTCGAATATCTTCGCGATTTCTTCGGCTTTTTCAGGGATAAAGATATCATCCGCATCGAGAAAGCAGATAATATCTCCCTTACTGGCTGCAAAGCCAGCATTGAAAGCTGAAGCCTGACCGCCATTTTCCTTAAGTACGGGAACGATTTCGTCTTTGTAGCTGGCGATTATGTCTCGTGAATGGTCAGTCGAACCATCATCGACTACGACAACCTCGAAATTGGAATACGTTTGGTTGAGAGCGCTGTTAATCGCATCAGACAGAAACTGCCCGTAGTTGTAGTTGTTGATGATAATGCTGACTGAAAGGCTATTGCTCATGAGCCATTGTCCTATTACTCAAGTACAGACAGACTCTACACAGGGTCATTTCTCGGATGTGCCTTTTTACAAGCACTTTTGATTGAAAATGTAGAGGTAGTCTGCTGCCCTGATCTTGCAGCGCTCTTTGTTGGCTGCTGATTCTAAGTCTGTAGATTTGCTTCGTTTGCAGAACAATAATCTACAAGAAACTGGCTCCTTTATCTAAATTATAACTCAGCTTTACTAGGTCTTCAACAACAACTGAGTTATCCTCGCGTGGCTTCACCTCCTATTAATAATCGAACTCGTTCCCATGCCCTGAGATGCCGAACAAATAGCATGGCAATCAGGAATTGAAACCGTTGTCGATTTCCTTTTAAGGTTTCATACGACCAAATATAAAAATACATCCTGAGCGGGGGTAACAAATCTTTGAAGGAATCTTTGAGCGCATTGATGGTAAATTTTAAGGGTGAAGATTCCCGTTTCCCTTTTAGGTCTTGATGTCCGCCAATGACCCGAACAACTTTTTTACGCAACTCAGCCCAAGAATGTCTTGCTGGATGGGAAACACAAGCATCGTCTGCATAAACTAGTTGATAACCAGCAGCAAAAACACGCTGCCCCCACTCGCGATCGCCACTGGATTTAAGCGTATCGTCGAATAAACCAACCGCCTCAATTACCCGTCTAAACGTGAATACGTTTGCTGTTGCTCCGTATCTCGATTCTTCGACAAACTTTTTCTGCGGGAAACCCAGCTTAATGTTGTCGTAGAGTTCAACCGCAGTGGGTCGTTCGGGATTTTTAAAGAATAACTCAATCTTACCAGCCACGAGTCCACAGTTAGGTGTGCGTTGTAAATTAGCGACACCCTTCTCAATCCAATCGGAAGCAGGAATACAGTCGGCATCGGTAAACGCAATCACCTCACCTTGAGCGAAAGAAATTCCTTTGTTGCGAGCGGCGTAGGAACCCGGACGATTCTCTTCGGTAACAATTGCTTGATTAAAGGATTTCACAACGCTCTCAATGTCTTCGTCTGAACCATTGTTGACGACGATAACCTCATAGCGGTCTTTTGGATATGTTTGATTGTCTAAAGCATGCAAACAAATCTTGAGACGTGCGCTGTCATTGAAGACTGGAATGATGACAGAAACAAATGGCTGAGATAGGTCGTTCATGGCTCAATTTCCTTGTCTAGTCATTGGTGATTGGTGATTGGTAATTGGTGATTGGTGATTGGTCATACCAAATTGGGTTGACTCCCCTTTTTTTGAAACAAACCACAGAGGCACAGAGGTCACAGAGAGAGGAGAATTCAGAGTAAGGGCGGGTTTATCGAGTTGATTTGTGGAGAGCAGATATCTGGGTTAAACCCGCCCCTACAACTCCTGACTCCTGACTCTTTTAACCACGCAAGCAAGATTGATAGACATTCAGCGTCAATTCAGCAATCCGATGCCAGTTCCACTGTTCGGCAAGCTGATGGTTGTGTTCGCCCATGCGTGACACTTCTGCTCTTTTCTGAATGGCTTGGTTCATTGCCTGCAATAATCCGGATTCGATCGCGGGGTCGTACAAAAATGCTCCAGAGTCATCCAGTGTTTCTCGAATGCAACCTTTACGGGGTGCTATACAGGCTCGACCAAACGACATGGCTAAGAGGACTGCGCCAGAGGTCAAAATATCTCGGTAGGGAAATACGACGACATCGCAAGCGTTCATGTACACTTGGATTTGGCTGTCGGGGACAAAACCAGGGATAAATTTGATATCATCACGACCTGCGATCGCTTGTTCAATCAGTGCAGGCGTTTCCTCGTCAAAGGGTTTACCCGCAATCACCAGTTGCAAGTTGGGATGCTGCAATTGCTTGAAGGCTGCAATCAGTTCCAGTACCCCTTTATAGGGTCGGATTGAACCCAGGAACAACAGCACAAAGCTTGACTCGGAAAGCCCTAAGGCGTTTCGTGCTTCAATCGAACTGATTTGATTGTCATAACAACCGATGTAACTGCCGTGGGGAACAACGGAAATTTTGCAATCGCTTTTCATCTGAAACGCTTTGGCAATTTCCTGTTTAGCCACTTCACCGTGGGCAATAATCCTGTGGGAAAGCCGAGTAACCAGCTTCGTACACAGGTAATCTAATTGCGAGTAACGGCTTTCGTGGTCTTTAAGATTGTGAGCTGTCCATACAATCTTTGTCCCCATTACTCTCAAAATCACCAGTCCACTGATAAATTTAACCAGATTGAGTACAGACTCTAGCAGACTGGGGGCAAGGAAGACTGGGTGCAACCAATGCAGGTGCAGAATGTTTAGTTTGCCTTCAGAAAGCGGTAAGTGGGTTTGGCTGCCAACACCTTTGACTTCAACACCGAGCTTTTCTAAATGTTCGGCGAGTAATTTTTGGTAGGGGTTGTCATGCCACCAAGGTCGAACAGCTACTTTGAGACGGCTGGCACTGGATTGTTCAGTGCTTGGATGGGTTACTACCTTGGCTGGTTCTTCCTGAATAGGGACGGGCGATCGCAAATGCGTCATTTCTAGTTATCCTTTTTCCAAGAGGTTGCAAGCGTTCTAGTGCAAAATGTTTGAAATCATATCGAAGTTACTTGCCGAATCTTGCTTCACTCTTGGCAACACATTTTGCAGTTGCTCCGCCACCTCTTGGCGTCGGTTCCACGCGGTACGAATCGTCGCACAAGCGGCACTCGGATCGAGAAACTGCTGAACGGGAATCAGCAGACCATCGTGGAGCGACTCAGCCCCCAGAAGCTCGGTCATAATTCCCTCTGCTTTGATCGAGTAGCCAACGGCAACGGTGCAAACACCACTAGAGAGTCCGGCAATCGCGGCATGCATGCGCTCGGCAACGACCATATCGCAAGAACCAATCAACCCTTTGAATTCCGAGGCGGAGTGGTCTGCACTCACAAGCCGCACTCGCGAGTCGAAGTTTAGGCTTCTGAGTAAGTGAGTGGCCATAATCCGGTCGTCGTTGCTGGCATAAATTTCCTGAACATGGGGAACAACAAGAACCTGGGCGTCGAATTCATCAAGGAGCATTTGGACAACCTCACCCCAGGCTTTCAAATGCTTGTCGAGATCGCAACCCGCATAGTGGCTGATACCCTGACTGGTTGCGATCGCAATTACTGGGCGATCCTCGGTAATACCATAGAATTTGCGGAGGTTCGCGACTTCCTGTGGGGATGGGGGCTGTAGTAAGAAAGCGGGATCGGCTGTGAGTTTGACGAGGTCTGGTGACAGTCCCAGGTCTTTGGTCACATAGTTGTAAGAAAGCCTTTCTCTGACCGTAATTAATGTTGAACGGCGGGCGACTTGCAGCCAAGCCTGCGCCTCACTATCGCGCTTGAACGGTCCGATGGATTGAGCGAGAAACACAACGGGAACGCCAGCATCTAATGCTACTTCCAGAGGTCGGAGATGTCGGTGGAGTGCGCCGTAATCCGAGCTGAAGACATCACCCCCAGAGGCAATCACAACAGATGCATCCCCAATTGTCTCTACAAACGCTTGATACTTAGAGGCAAATGGCTTGTGGTATTTAGAAAGTTTGACCCGCAAGCGCTGCAAACGCCCCTTGGGAAAGTTGGATAAGTAATCATTGAGCGGGCTAGCGCTGTAGGGCTGTAACCGGAGTTCGTCGTAGTCCGGCGTTTTGGTCAAGATTTTCACACTCAAGTTAGGCTGGCGCTGGCACAGTTGTTCAACGGTGGGTACAACTAGTGCTTCAACCCCTCGGTTACGGAGTCCGGTGATTCCTGTGATGATAGCGTTCAACATGTTGTTTCTCCTGAAGCGAGATGAGATGACGGGTATCGAGGGTTAGGGTTATTTGACGACGAGTACGTCGTCAATTTTTTTCCGAGGAGATTGAGCCACCTTGAGTTCATCAGGGATATGACCCACGGCAATCATCATGATGATGGCTTCTGAGTTGCTAATCTGCGTGGCTTCCCGGAGGGCGCGATCAGCATGACGTTCAACACTCCAATTGAGGCAACAGGTTTCTAAACCTAAT
>JAIUYC010000186.1 GCA_020216575.1 Coleofasciculus sp. S288
AGGATAGGATGGTCAGCCCCTAACTGACGAACTAAGCGTGCTTTCTCCTGAGAACCGACTGTCGTGCAAACCTCTGTCCCTCGGAGTTTAGCAAGCTGGATGGCAACATGACCGACGCCACCCGCCCCTGCATGAATCAATACTTTTCGCCCCGCTTCCAAGCGTCCCCTATCGTAGAGGGATTCCCAAGCGGTGATGAGTACCAAAGGTGCTGCCGCTGCCTCGCTGAAGGAAAGAGACGTTGGTTTGAGAGCCACCAGTCGTTCATCAACAACCGTATATTGAGCATAGTTACCCGTGCCAGATTTCCCTAAGCCTCCAGCACAGAAATAGACTTCATCGCCAACCCGAAATCGCTGCACATTAGAACCAGCCGCTTCCACCACACCAGCCCCATCACAGCCTAGAATTGCTGGCATCTGGTCGGGATAAAACGTGCCGCGCTGGCGGAGTTTGGTGTCAATCGGGTTGACGCCTGCGGCGTGGAGACGCACCAAGATTTGTGTGTCGTTTTGAAGTTTGGGTTGTGGCACATCCTGAAGTTGCAGTACTTCTGGTTCGCCTGCTGCGGTCATTAAGACAGCTTTCATGAGATCAGTGTTGTAGCTTTATCTGAAACTCTACCGCAACTAGAAGGTGATGTTGAAGCATCACTCGGTTATATCAATTACCTAAATGTTTGCTACAGATACTCGTTCGCGTAGCGTGCGCGTTAGCGCAATCCCCCCCCAGCCCCCCGGAGAACAAAAAGCGTCTGCTTCGCAAACGCTCCTTACGTCGCTACCGCTTCGCTAAGGTGCGATAGCAGGACAGCAACATCTGACTCCCTGCTTTTTAAGGGGGGCGGGGGGGATCGAAGAGGGGGAGAAAACTCTTAAAGTCCCCCTTTTTAAGAGGGATTTAGGGGGATCTACAATTTGTCGCATTCTTTTTTCTATTGGATATTAAAGTGCGATCGCACTTTCCAACAGTCGCCTGCATCTTGCTCTATTGAGGAACACCGCAACGTGGAAAACTGTGCCGCTTTCTCGATCAACCTCTCTCGCTACACGAATCCCGATAACTTGGCCGTTGGTATTAAAAACCGGAGCGCCCGTCACACCACTCCACCTGGGAGCATTGTAGAGCAGAAGTCCTCCGAGACGATTCTTGATCATTCCCTTGCTGAAATCGAATTCTCGGCGTTCACCACGAATTGTTAGAGGGTAGCCAGCCATGTAAACAGGCGTGCCAATCAGGGCATGATCTGAATTCCCTAAGGAAGCGACTGGATAGGTGTCAGAACTATCGAATTGGACAATGGTGATATCAGGCACATTCGCCCATTTCTGAAACCCGATGACTTGAGTAACAGCATACTCCTTCTCCTGATGGGTGTGAATGGTGTGTTCAACATTTGTGCGTCCAACCGCACGGTTAGCGGTGAGTACGGTGTAAGTTCCTCCATTTCGGTTGATGATCACTCCAGAACCACCACCTCCAGAGGCGTTATGAATCTTCACGGTTACTGGACGCGCTATTTTGGCAAGAGTCATGGAGGCGACTAGTTGCTGAACATCTGCGGTTATGGTTGTCTCACTCAGAAAATTGGAACGCGAATTGAAGCTCATCGCTAACTCCTTTGGGTTTGCTTAACTTCTAGGAGGATTAAGAAGTGGTCGAAACACTCCATAAGGTGGTTTTAGGGACTACATCCCTATATAAAACCTCATGGCTGATGGAGTTCAGGAGTGAGAAGCGCTTGAGTTGTTAAAGATTTAGACTAGATTACTGACTTTTGACTGGGTTATGGCAACCTTGCCCTGAAAGCACTGAGAAAGACCGCTAAGATCCAAGCAGCTTCTATCATGTGAGCCATGTCGCGATCGCTCCGAGTTCATCAGGACTACATCAAAAAAGTTAAGTTAGCGCTCAAGCGTAATGGCTTTGCACGTCAGAAAGACCTAGCTGAAGAGTTAGGGCTTTCTCTGACGACAGTTAGTAACTTCCTCAATGGTAAAGCTGTTGATTACGTCAACTTTACAGAAATTTGTCGCAGTTTGGAGCTGGACTGGAAAGCGATCGCAAATTTAGAGGAGGATTCTGAACCGCAGGACAGCCTAGACGAGGAAGAACCGCTTACCTCAGAGGCTTATATCGAGCGAGTCCCCCATGAATCTCAATGCTATGAAGCCATTTTAAAGCCCGGTGCATTAGTTCGGATTAAAGCGCCCCTACAAATGGGCAAAACGACACTGCTGGAACGAGTGCTGCATCAGGCAAGAGAGCAAGGCTATCGCACACTGACCTTGAGCTTTGCCTTAGCCGATAGTACCGTACTCACCGACTTGCGCCAATTCTCGCGATGGTTTTGTGCCAGCGTTGGTCAGAATTTAGGACTGCCGAATAAATTGGACGAGTATTGGGATGATGTTTTTGGCTGCAATACCAACACCACGGCTTACTTTCAAGAATATCTGTTACCAAAAACAGCTAATCCGTTGGTACTGGCATTAGATGAAGTCGATCTCGTTTTTGAACACCCACAAATTGCCGATGACTTTTGTCGTCTTTTGCGGGGTTGGTATGATATTGCCAGACGGGGCGATCGCAGTAGTGTTCTCTGGAAACAATTGCGGTTGGTGGTGGTACACTCTACAGAAGTGTATCGGTCATTAATTTTTAGTTCCTCGCCGTTAGGTAATGTTGGGTTGGTGATTGAGTTACCTGAATTGACGCGGGATGAGGTGCAGGAGTTGGCACGGCGTCATGGATTAGAGTGGGGTTCTACTCAGGTTGAGAAACTAATGGCGATGGTGGGAGGGCATCCCTATCTCGTGCAACTTGCATTAGAGCGGATTCGATGTCAGGATGTGACGTTGGAATATCTGTTACAAACGGCTCCAACAGAAGCAGGAATTTACAGCGATCCTCTGCGAAGACAGTTGGGGAACTTACAGGAACATCCAGAATTAGCGGCAGCGTTTAAAGAGGTGGTGAAGGCGGATAGTTGGGTGAATATCGAATCGAATTGGGTGTTTAAGTTATACAGCATGGGGCTAGTGAAGTTGCAAGGAAATGAAGTGATGCCACGCTGCGATTTGTATCGTCAGTATTTTCGCGATCGCCTTAAATGAGAGCTAAGACAGGAAATCCTTTATACTACCTAGAGCAACACTCCACCTCTAGATTGCAGGAAACACTCGTGTCATTCGATTCTTACAAAAATATCGGAGAAGTTCTCAAAGATTACGGAATTACTTCTTCTGAGGATAACTATATTATCGAAATGGAAATGATGATACGGGAATCCTTTAAAGAGGAGTTAGAGTTTTGCCTCAGAGAATTCACGTTTGAAGAGTCAGAATATGCAATTTGCGAAACGATTATTTTTCCAATTCTGAAAGAAGTTTATCGGAATTATCGAGATAAATTTACGCTCTGGAGCCACAAGCCGCTGGTTTATGATGAAAACCTTTCAGGTATACCTGATTATATAGTAGCCAAAAGGTCGCCGCTGGGAAAAGAGGTATTTGAGAAGCCATTTTTCGTAGCTGTTGAAGCAAAACGAGACGATTTTATTAAAGGATGGGGTCAATGTTTAGCAGAAATGGTGGCAATTCAGAAGATTAACGAACAACCGGAACAGCAAAGAATATTTGGAATTGTTTCCAACGGTCAGCTTTGGCAATTTGGTCAACTTAAGGCAAACCTTTTTACAAGGAATTTTAGAGCCTACACGATTTACAATCTAGAGCAACTTTTTGCGGCGATTAATTTTATTTTTAGTCAATGTGAGTTAGAGTTAGAGGCGATCGCTCTCCACAATCAGAGATAATGGACGCGATCGCCTTTCAGCTCCGAATAATTATAATTCCTTGTTATGGGGTGTATCTGGGGTTTAGCAAGACGCGATCTGCTGTAAGCGGCAGCGTGAGAGCGATCGCAGATTGAACCCATCCCCTCTCACACGATCGCGCTCCTTTGATTCAGTCTGTTTTGAAAATATTATTCAAGTTACGATAACCACTAATAATCCGCAAAATTTCAATTCTATCTTCAACAATTTGGATAAAAAATGATGTAGCCCATTAATGAGACTCCACGTAAACCGGGGGCAAACTGGGCATAGGAGCGCCCCAAGTAGGGAAACTGAGCAAGATACTGACATTTTTTTCCAAATGCTTCAACAAATCTATCGCCAGCATCAATACTTTGCTCTAAGAAGTAATCAGAAATTGCGGATAAGTCTCGGCTGGCTTCAAGGGTGATGACCAGGCGGTTCATACTCTCGCTTCTCTAGCTTGTTGCACTTTTTTTCTGAGTTGAGCGAGTACGTCTTCTGCGTTTAGCACTTCGCCGCGTTGTGCCTGTTCTCGTGCTAGGTTAATTTTCTGCTGAGTTGCTTGCACCCATGCTAAATAATCTGGGCTGTCATTAGCATCAGACGGGTCAACATCATCGATTAATAGCAGCAATGCTGTGTTGATCGCTTCTTCTAAGGAGGGGTATTTCCCATACCTTACCAAGGCTTCAAGGACTTGGGTTTGCTCTTGGCTCAAGGTGATTTGCATTGTTATCTCTGAATCTAGGTGAGGATTGGAGAACAAATGTATTGTAGTGGCTTTGCCTAGCGATCGCCAAGAGTACGTGAGAAATTGCTGGGATACCTGGGAAGAGAGTTTCTATGGGTTAGGGAAAGGCGCGAGTACACTCTCCTATATTTCCCTATGCGCTCGCTCTCCACAATTAGAGATAATGGACATGTGATCGCTTCTCATTTAGGTAGTTCTACCCTACATAAACAAAGTTAGGCAGCAAAAGTCTAGTTGGCTTCTATTCGCGATTCATAATCGTGAATAATTGACCCCTTCCCTCGTCTTTTTGCAATGATCCCTGTCTCCTATTTTCAGGTTAGGCATCATGAACTGCACTCACAACGAAGGAATGAAAATTCTTCACTCCTGACTCCCTGACTCCCTATCTTCAGTTAGATGACTTACGAATACATCTTTTCAGGCACTCTTCCTCCGGATGCGCCTAGCTATGTGAAGCGTTCCGCAGATGATGAACTCTATGAAGGATTGAAAGCGGGACAGTTTTGTTATGTGTTGAACTCGCGGCAAACTGGGAAGTCGAGTTTGCGAGTGCAGGTGATGCGTAAGCTAGAAGCCGAGGGTATTGCCTGTGCGGTGATTGACCTTTCAATGGATGGGACGCAGCATGTCACGGTGGATCAGTGGTATGCCAATATGATTCGATCGCTCGTGAGTGACTTTCAGTTAGCGGTGAATTTACGCACTTGGTTGCGCGATCGCGATATGCTTTCTCCGTTGCGGCGGTTGAGTGAGTTTATCGAAGCGGTACTGCTGGCGCAGGTTAATTGCAATATTGTCATTTTTATCGATGAAATTGATAGCGTTCTGAGCCTGAAGTTCAAAAATGATGATTTTTTTGCCTTTATTCGGGGGTGCTACAATCAGCGCGTGGATAAGCCCGCTTACGAACGCTTGACATTTGCCCTGTTGGGAGTGGCAACGCCTTCGGATTTAATTCAAGACAAGAAGCGAACACCGTTTAATATTGGTCGTGCGATCGCACTTAATGGCTTTGAATTGCACGAAGCGAAGCCGTTAGCCCAAGGGTTGGTTGGAAACGTCAGCAACCCGCAAGCGGTTCTCAAAGAAGTGTTGGCATGGACGGGGGGACAACCCTTTCTTACCCAAAAGCTTTGTCAACTGGTTCGCACCTGTGAATCGAGGATTCCTGAAGGGGCTGAAGCGGAGTGGGTGAAAACGCTGGTGCGGCAGAAACTCATTGAGAATTGGGAAGCGCAGGATGAGCCGGAGCATTTGAAGACGATTCGCGATCGCATTCTCCGAATTCAGCAACGTGCGGGTCGGCTACTGGGATTATACCAGCAAATTTTGACCCCTTTGCTAAGGGAGGGAAACGGGGAGGTGGCGGCGGATGACTCTCCCGAACAAATGGAATTGCGGTTAAGTGGGTTGGTTGTCCGGCAACAGGGTAAGTTAAGAGTGTATAACCGCATTTATGCCTCAGTTTTTAACCAAAATTGGGTTGATAAAGCCTTAGCTGATTTGCGTCCTTATAGCGAGGCAATCGCCGCCTGGTTAGCATCCAATTGTCAGGATGATTCTCATTTGTTACGGGGGCAGAAATTGCGAGAGGCACTAGCATGGGCATTAAATAAAAGTTTGAGCGACCAAGATTATCAGTTCTTAACTGTCAGCCAAGAATCAGAAAAGCGAACCGTCCAGAAGACGTTAGAGGAAATTCAAAAGTATTCCGAGGCACGCAAGCAAGGGAAACTCAATCTGGCTCTAGCGGCTACCACCAAAGAAACCGTTTATGAGTTTCTCGAACACCTGACTCCAGAAAGTTTTAAGTATATCGTCTCCAACTTAGAACTCGACTTTGGAGTGGTCAATCAAACGCTATCGATGATTGATAGCATGCTGGAAAGTCAAGGGTTTGATGGGATTCTTCACGAAACCTTGCGTTCCATCACGCTCAAAATTGCGGAATTGTTGAGTGCCGATCGCACGACGATTTATTTGTTAGATAAGGACAAAAACGAACTCTGGTCAATTGTGGCAAAAGGGGATGATGGAGCGCCCTTAGAAATTCGAGTCCCTGTTGGTCATGGTATTGCAGGCGAAACGGCAGAGAAACAGCAAGTCATCAATATTCCTTATGATTTTTATGACGACTTGCGATCGGGTGCTGCCAAGGAGTGGGACAAAAAAAATGGATATCGCACCTACACGCTGCTAGCGTTGCCGTTATTAGATGAGCAAGGGGATTTAGTGGGAGTGGTGCAATTAATTAATAAGTTAAAACCCCTCTATGCTCCCAATGCTACTCTGCTAGAACGAGTGGATATCACTGGCTTTACCTCCGCCGATGAGAAACTGTTTACTGAATTTGCCCATTCCATTCAGCTAATTCTGAAGTCCTCCCGGTTATTTTATCGGGCAGCTCAAAAACAACGGGCGGCTTCCTCGTTGATGAATGCGATTCAGTC
>JAIUYC010000187.1 GCA_020216575.1 Coleofasciculus sp. S288
ATATAGCACTTCTCGTAGTCATGAGGTACAACTTGAAAGCTGAAAGGTTATAAATCAAGGACTCTGGTGTACCTCATGAGAGTGGGAAACGCTATATCTTCGGGAGTCTTGATCTGTTGAAGTCGCTCATTTAGGGAAGAGTTTTCTGAAACTTCAGCCAAAAATTCGATTGCTTTTTCTGTAGACATGATGGTGTTCCTCAAACAAACCAGTAGACATTAATTTGGTCTATTTTTGTCAGGAGTTCCTAGGAGGTATCTCCTTTTATTTACTAGAGTATTTGAGGATTCGATATTTGTAATTACAGAAAATCTCAGGACTTAAGTTGCACTTATCTCAGGAAAATACAGGTAGGACTTAGGCACTGAAACGAAATCTCGTTGTTCTGAGAGTTGTTAGAGAAGCTGAAAGTCTGATTCTACCTTTGCTGAGCTGGCTGAGTGCGTAAGTTCTGACGGTTAACGGCCTTTTCCTCGGGATTGGTGTTTCAAAGCCAATTCCCCACCAGAATGAAAGAAGCCCAGAAATACGGCTGCTGTCTGTACTTTGCGTCTTGTAAAATTGAAATTTGGGCGCGACGTAGGGCTTCTGCTTTTGTGAGTTCGGTATTGGTTAATTCTTGGTAAAAGCGAACCATAAGCTGAGCAGTCGCCTCATCATTAACCGACCAAAGAGTTGCCAGTGTACTGCGTGCCCCTGCTCGTACAGCCACACCAGCAATTCCTAGAGCCGCTCGCTTGTCGCCAATCGCCGTTTGGCAAGCACTGAGAACCAGTAATTCGATGGGTTTAGACCGACGCAAGTCCGTGGTTTGGAGCAAGTCATTTAATTCATTAACGTTTATTTGGCTATCCCACGTTAGAATAAACGTCTTCTCAGCCTCCGAACTAAACTGACCGTGCGTTGCCAGGTGGACAACAGGGAAGGGAGCGGCATTGATAGCCTGTCGCAAGTTGGCTTCGGTGAATTCCTGATTAATCAACGATTGACCCGGCACTTCAGACAGAATTTCATTCAGTTCCACTTCCACATTGGGGAGGGGAGAAAAACCTTGACGACCTTCAGAAAGCCCTGCTGATAAAATGTTGAGCTGCTCTCGGGCTAAAGTCTGAGACGCTAGCAATTCTAGTCCTGGGGTCAGAGCAATGCTATATTTTTCCACTAAGAATTGCTGCCCATCGTGGAGAGCGGCCATAGGAATACTGCGCAAGATGCCATCTAGAACGAATACCAGGGTTTTGACTTCACTCTCAGCGATATCGGCTTCAGCAGGTCGGATTAACCAGTCATAGATTTGCTGAGAAAGCTCTAAATATGACCGACCAATACCTCGTGTTAGGAGTTGGCGCAACCGCGTCACGATGCTTTCTACTTGGTCTTGGGTAAGAGGGGTTGCATAATGGCGCAGGGGTTGCTGGGGCAGGCTGAGAATGACTTCTAAGCGATCGGGTAGAATGATGGGATAAACGATCGCGGCTTTCTGGTCAATCGTATCGATTTCTACGGGCTTGGCAGTCAAACAAGCGGCTCGAAAGAAGTTATCGAGTTCAGCCAACTGTAGGGACTCAATTACCTTGCGGGCTTTCTCCAGCCGTTCCGGACTGGTTTCCGTTGTGCCGTCAGACTTTAAAAGTAACGCTACAAACTCCCGGTAGACGGGTTCCACACCTTCCCGGAACGAAAATTGCACGTCGGAGTTGATTGCCACGAGGTCACTGCGGAGAGATTGGAGCGTGCTGACGGCTTCAGAGTAAGCTGCGATCGCACCTTCTTCATCTCCTTTGGCTTTGAGCAGGCGTCCGAGTTGCCACTGCCAGCGATAGGCAATATCTGATGCATTAATTGCCTGAGCGATGACGAGGGCTTGTTCGGTTAGGTTCTGAGCATCCGACCACTTCTGGTTTTTTTCGTACAATCCACCGAGACTGCCCAAGGCATAGGATTGCGATCGCGAGTCTCCCAAACTCTTAGCTTGCTGAATTGCTGTAGCTAAAATTTGAGCCACCTGTTGAGTATTGGAGAATGGGGAGCTCTCCTTCTCCAGTTTTATCAGACTCTGAGCCATGTTAATCCGAGCATACACACCAATGGGACTCAAGGGTAAGTCGCTCAACTGCTCTTGAATTTGCAACAATAACGGCTGAGCGAGAGAAGCTTGATCTCCTTTTATATCTCCATCAGCAATGAGGCTTAACTGATTGACTTGAGCTTGAATCTGGGTTGTAGGAGAGGTGCCTGCGGTTGCCGCCTGTTTATAATAATCGAGTGCCGCTTCTGGGTCTTGCTTAACACGCGCAGTGTTCCCTAAACTCAACAAGGCAGCTCCGATATCTGGCGGCGAGGATAATTGCTTGGCAATCTCCAAGCTTTGCTGCAAGACATTTTGAGACTCATTCAGGTCGCCCACTAACCGCAGGGCGTTCCCTAGGTTGCGTAGCCCAGCCACTTTCAGCAGAGAGTCGGGCTGTTCCTGTAGCATTGCCTTAACATCAATTAGGGTATCCCGCGCCCGGCGGTAAAGCCCTAGCACTCGCATCACTTGTGCTTGGTTAATCAAACTCCGGATGACCCCTTCTTCATCGTCAACTTGCTTGTAGGCAGCTTCAGCTTGTTGTAAGGTGGCTAGGGCTTGCTCTCCTTGTCCCTGAACCATTTGCAAGCTTCCTTGGGTATTCAAGGCTTGAGCTAGGATGCGTTGGCGATTGGGGGTATCTGGCTCTAATTGCAGGAGTTCCAGCGTTGTAGTAATGGCGGCGGTTGCTTCAGGAAGCTGCCCCAAGCGCTGATTGGCAAGAGCGAGATTGCTCAAAACCATCGCCTGATTGAGGAGATCGCCTTGAGACTGATAGGCTTGGGCTGCCTGTTGCCAAACCTGGGCTGCATCGGCATACCGTCCTGCTTCGTAGTAGTCTCGACCCTGTTGCATTAACTGGGGAGCCGTCGGAGTGCTTTGCGCGATCGGAACTTCCCTGGAAAGATAGGCAAAAACGGGTGAGCTGATAATACATAGAAGTGCCGTCAAACAGGCAAGAAGAAGAGGGATAAGCCAACCCAAACGAGCAAACCCCCTGCTTACCAAGCGGAGAGGGGTTTGTTGGGGTTGATGATTGTGAAAACAAAAATACCGTTTTTTAGCCATATTCTTTTCAGGGAAGCCTGGTAGTGAAGGCTTGAACAATTTGCTCTCAGAAGGCAAATTTTATCTAGGTATAGTGGGAAGAGTCAACGGCAATTAGTGCGCGTTTTCCCTGATTATCCAACACCATGGAGCAAACGACGACTTCCAGGTTATCTGCCTGCTCTGACCCCTGAGTACTTACACTTACCTCTGAACGATCGCCAATCGCTATTCGTATTATCAAGAATCCTGTACCCATTGCCATCAACCCACCTATGGCACTTGGCTCTGGTACTGAGCGTGAATTGTCTCCCTGTTATTGGGTCAAGAAAATATTTAGGTTATGATTCAGTCCCAAGAGTTCGAGAACCTGATTGCGAAGAACGCTACCGAAAGTTGAGTCTGTGGCTTTTTATACAATCAGTTCACTAATAAGAGAGCTTGGTTAGAAGCACTCAAGCGAAACATCAACAGACAAATTTAACAGTTTTATCCCTATGATTAAGAGCTTATCAGTTTTCCGATTTCTATGCGGGTTGAAGGGCTATTTCGTTCTCCCCTAACAGCCATTTTTGTCGGGGCGGCTTGAGGGACTATTTAGGTTTTTATACCCAAGATTCTAATGCAAAACTCGCCCTAACGCCAGAATGAAATAGCCCTATGCTACCTTTTTACCTGTCCCTCTTTCCTTTAACTTTAACAGTTTGAGAAGGTCAACAATGCTGACAAAGTATCAAACCGAACCACTGCTTAGGGTCAGTCCATACTTGTCGTGGCTTTAGACCCTTTGCTTGAAGTTCCTGTTGTATGACATCCAAATCGAACTTCCGAGAAATTTCCGTCATAATCGTTTCGCCAACCTCAAAATCAACAGTAATATCAAGCGCTTCTAACCGGACAGAATGAGATTTCAAACAGCGTAAATGCATCTCAATCTGATTAACTTGGTCATTGTAAAACGCGCAGTGTTCAAACAATTGAGTATCAAACTTCCCCTGAAAACGCCAATTTAGATGCTCCAGCATATTCAGATTAAATTCTGCTGTCACGCCTTGGCTATCATTGTAGGCAGCTTCTAAAACCTGTTTCGGCTTTTGTAAGTCAACTCCCAATAAGAAATATTCACCACCCTCTAAAGCCGCTGTGATTTGCGAGAAAAATACATCGCACTCTTGAAAATTGAGATTCCCTAGCGTGCTGCCTAAGAAAAAAATCATCCGACTGGGTAGCTGAGTTGGTGTTAGGTGTTGCAGAGCTAACTCGTAGGTGCTGACTAAACCCTGAACCTCCAGGGAGGGATACTCCCGTAGCAACTGCTTCGCACTACTTTCCAGAATTCCAGCACTGACATCAATCGGTATGTAGCGTAGCGGATAACCTAAAGCATGGTAAGCATCGAGTAAAAGGCGAGTTTTGGTTGAGCTGCCGCTCCCCAGTTCCACCAGTTCGCAAGCCCTCGTACTCTGAGCGATTTCGCCTGCATATTGGCGCAAAATCCAAGCTTCTGTTCGCGTTGGATAATATTCTGGTAACTCACAGATTTTTTCAAATAGCTGAGAACCACGGTCATCATAGAAATATTTAGGGGGTAAGGTTTTAGGGATATGAGTTAATCCTTGAATTACATCCCTACCAATAGATGAATTTGCATCTGAGGGGGCTAGGAGATGAAGCAATTGTTTAATTTGTAAGCGTTCCTCTTCGAGGGAGGAATGCTGAAGCGTCACTGAACTCTCAGTTAAATTTCTCACGTCAATTATTTTCTCCGATCGCATTACAACCTTGCCTAAAACATCTGGTTTACCAGGGTGTTTTAGGCTCAAATCCGTGATTTGTTTCTAGCCGCCCAAACACAGTGACGGCGTAACGACAAGATTAATGATGATTACAGAAGATTCATGGTGTCACGACAGATTAGTGTCACTAGAACACCGAAAACCCGCTAAAACCTGGCGAATACCGGGATAATACCAGTTACGAAAACTGGAACGCATCGCCCAAGGGCGGGTTGCCCAACTACCGCCTTTAAGCACTCGATGCTGCTCGTCGAAATAGGTTTGGGAATAGCCCCGGTATGGATAAGCGACAAAACCCTTGTAGCGATTGAACCAACTCGATGTCCACTCCCAAACATTGCCTAGCATGTCGTAGCAGCCATAGGCACTCTGCCCTGCTAGATAGGCATTTACTGGTGTTGTTTGCCCAATGGCATTGTCGTGATTGCAGCGATTCAGTTGGGGTTCGGTGTCTCCCCAGGGATAAGTCTGGCGTTGTCCCGTTACAGCATTCCAACTGGCAGCTTTTTCCCATTCCGCCTCTGTCGGCAATCGCTTCCCGACAAATCGCGCATAGGCTTCGGCTTCGTACCAGCTAACACCGCAAACAGGATGGTTGTCCCAGGTTGGAGCATCTGACCAATAGAGGGGTTGAGCCACGGGATTCTCTTGAAGCCATGTCCACCCATCCTCTGACCACCAGCGATTGTTCTGATAGCCACCCGCTTCCACGAATGTGCGATACTGTCCGCAGGTAACAGGGTAGCGATCAATCCAGTAGGTGTGGAGATAGATACGGTGAACTGGACGCTCGTTATCTAAGGCTTCAATTGAGTCGTTCCCCATCTCAAACTCACCCCCTGGGATTTCAAGCATCTCCCCCAGAGGTTGGAAGTCGGTTTTATGCTGTTCGGCATGACCTCTGAGCCACATTTCCTGATGCCGTTCTAGGAAGTGCCAGCGTTGTAATTGCAAAACAAAGGCAATGGTTTCGCCGTGCTGGCTCTCATGCTGAATCAAAAAGCGCCACAGACGTTTTTGTTTATCTAGAGGTGCAGCTTCCAGGTAGGTGAAAACGCGAGTTCTGACGGCATCCAGATACTCATAAATTTCCATAAGGGGGGGTAAGTTCTGGCGTTCGGACTTTGGTAAGCCGTCAGCTGCAAATAGCTTGTGATAGTGCGGAAACATTGGGGGTAAACCAGCACAGCGCTCTAGTATCCAGTAGGCTTCTGTAAAGGCAATGTGTCCTAAATGCCAACCGACGGGACTGAATTCTGGATGAGCCTGTTTGCACAAGGTCGTATCGTCAATTCCATCAAATAGAGCCAGAGTCCCGCTACGACAGCGCTGCATCGTCTCACGAATTGCCTCTTTATACAAGTTGATTGATGTGTAGTTCAAGACGCCCTCCTGTGATATTGCTCACAAATGCAATTTACTTCGGTCACGGATTAGTAACTAATGGGTCACTTATCCCTCTATCGATGCATCACTTATCAACACGATAATCATCACACTTTTTGCAGTATTGGATTCCAGGAATTTTCCCAAAACCTTGTGTATTAAAAAATGTAAAACATCAACCCTTGTCGTTAACTGATAATTCTCAGGGGTTTAATAATGACTGCATTACCATCAACCGATAAACAGCCAATTAACATGGAAAAAGCCTCGCTCAAGTTAAAATACAGAGCCTTAAAAACGAGAGGTGATGATAAGTTCGAGGCATGGATTATGGCAGTGGAAGAGCGCTGGTTGGAGGAAATTGCAGCCTGTATCCAAGGTCAATTTCCAGATTGGCAAGAATGAAACTTTTTAGCGATCGCTATTAGTCTGGCTAATCGATTAACAGCTCCTGCCTAATGTACCAAACAACTCGTCAGCCTTGCCTATTGCAGCTCTATAACCGAACTTGATATCCATTCTTGGCTAAATGAGTCTCTGCTCTAAACGAGTTGCTCGATGTGAACGTCAAGATTTTTTTCCACGGTGATAATGCTACTGGGTGGAACGCTATTCCAATTTCCGGCAAACAGGGGTTCGGAAGCAACGAGTGCGGCATCTGGATAGGTTGGATCGTCTCTCAACCAGTAGAGTGTAGGAGCGCAAGTGCCAAGAG
>JAIUYC010000188.1 GCA_020216575.1 Coleofasciculus sp. S288
ACCCCAGAATAAGGACATGCTCGAAAGGTCTCAATCACCGGATAATCCAGATGTGATCGAGCTGGTTCAGGAGAGAGCCAATACGCTCAAACAAGCCAATATTGAGCCAACGGCTGATTTAGTTTATACCTCTGGCTCTAGCTTAGACCCCCATATTAGCGTTGAGGCAGCACTGGCACAACTTCAACGGGTGGCACAAGCGCGAGGACTTGACCCCAATCAAGTCGAGCTTCTGATTGTTAAACATACAGATGGTAGATTCCTCGGCATCTTTGGAGAACTGGGAGTCAATGTCTTAAAGCTGAATTTGGCGCTAGATGCTTTATAAACCTGCACGAAACAACCTGGATAGAGCCACGCGATCGCCTAAAAGCCGCCCTAATTTCTTATACTGAGGTATCCTTTGTTGTAAGCAGCGATCGCTCAGGGTGGCTAACTCAGCTGTCGCGCCTACAACTTGCCATGTAAATGTAGAAGTTTCTAACATTCGCGATACTCCTGAGTTGGGGCATTTTGAATGTTTCGGCGATGCGAAGAATAATTATATTTCTTACAACTTCGGTTCTTATCAGGTTTTTCATTTGGGTTCCTCTAAGGTTTGTTTTTCTCAGAATCTTTGGACTCTACGTGGGAGAGCTTCTCTTTAATATTTTTGGCAGTATCCTATTCCTTTATGTCCTTGAGAGATTTTTTATCCTCTTCCAAGAAGATGATGGGCGAGGGGTATTTGGAGTATTTATTCCCGAATGGATAGAGACACCAGCATGTATGATTTTCTGGAAGGTTACCCGACCTTTTAGAAGGCAGTGGTTCATTTTTAAATATGGATATCCCCCCGACTATCCAGGTTCACACAAACCTATTTAATATTATATTAGGCGTTTGAAAATTATTACTTAGCGATCGCCAGTATCTAACATTCACAAACGAAATAGTATAAGGCTTCTTTAGTCATGATCGGGAAGAGCGAATTAGCCAATCAACAAACATCCCATAACCCTTTAAAACAGCGTCGTGGCAAGCATAAAATGTTTATTGGCATGGCTCCCGGTGTCGGCAAAACCTACCGGATGTTAGAAGAAGCCCACGAACTGAAAGAAGAAGGGATTGATGTTGTCATTGGCTTACTAGAAACTCATGGGCGTGAGGAAACGGCGGAACAAGCCATTGGCTTAGAAGCTGTTCCCAAAAAAGCGATCGTTCACAAAGGCGTCACCTTGTGGGAAATGGACACCGATGCAGTTCTAGAGCGTCAACCTCAGTTGATCCTTGTCGATGAACTCGCTCATACAAACGTACCGGGTTCGCTACGAGAAAAACGTTACCAAGATGTTGAAGTGATTCTGGAGGCTGGAATTGATGTCTATTCAACTGTTAATATTCAGCATCTAGAGAGTCTCAATGATTTAGTGGCAAAGATTACAGGAATTGTGGTGCGCGAACGGATTCCCGATCGCATTCTAGATGAAGCTGACGAAGTCGTCGTAGTAGACGTGACACCCGAAACTTTACAAGAGCGGTTAATCGAAGGCAAAATCTACGCGCCGGAAAAAATTGAACAATCCCTACAAAACTTCTTCCAGAAGCGTCATTTAGTCGCCTTACGAGAGTTAGCGCTGCGGGAGGTGGCTGACAATATTGAAGAGACAGCAGAGAAAACCTCTACCTCGGTTGCTCAATTTTGCAACGTTCATGAGCGTGTTCTCGTATGCATTTCCACGTATCCCAACTCAGCTCAACTCCTGCGAAGGGGGGCGCGGTTAGCAACTGTAATGCGATCGCGTCTGTATGCTTTGTTTGTCGAACACCCCGACCGCTTTATCACTAAAGAGGAAAGCTTATATATTGAGACTTGCGAACATTTTTGCCGCGAATTTAGCGGTGAGTTTTTACGGGTAAAGAGTGCTAACACTGCCCAAGCGATCGCGGAAGTTGCCAAAAAATACCACATCACTCAAGTCGTGATCGGACAATCTCAGAAATCACGTTGGGAGTTACTCTGGCATGGTTCCCTGGTGCAGCAGTTAGTGCGATACCTCAAAGGGGTTGATTTACACATCATTAACTCTGAAAAAGACCAATCGCGGAAGTTTTGAGCAGATATAGTAAAAGGTAAAAGGCAGTGGTTCGACAAGCTCACCAATCGGGCAGAAGGCACAAGGCACAAGTAAAAGATTGGCGAGTCAAGGTTTCAGTATTTAACGAGAGTCAAGAGTCGCCTTGGCGACTGCTATATCTCGCGATCGCATCTTGAAACGCACATCAGCTTAGTCTGAGTAGGCTCTAAGAGTGGGGATTACCATGCGTTAAATTCCTGGACTTCTCCTGGGAAAAACTCAGCATCCAGGACTTGCTCTGAAGAGTAAGGACAATCACTGGGAAAAGCTTTGTAGTTTAAGGAGGTTTCGCAGACAGCTAGGTTCAAGCCACTCTCATATGCCTTGATTAAAGCTTCAGGCAAATAAGGTTGTAAGCTTGGACTCTCATCAATAAGGTCTAAAACTTGCTTGCGTTGCTCTCGGATTGTTGCAAGCCAGCTCTTTGAACGATTTTCAGGTTGAAACTGCCATTTAAGTAAATGTCCTATTAGAATTCCTAAGCGGTTTCTTTGCTCTCGCCGCTCCTGCCTGCCCAAAGACTCAATCTCCTCAACTAAATTTGGAACATCCAGATAGCTCCACTTCTCCTCTTGTAGAAGCTTTGCTTGCTGCTGAGTCCAGGCGTAAAAATCTGACTCGTACAGCGTAGAGAGTTCATCAGTCACACAAGGGTTCTCCATTGCTAATCACCTCCAGGGAGCTTGGCTAATACTCTTCAAAGCATAACTCTGTCTTAATGACAGCTTCGGCGTTCCTTATGAATGCTTCCCCGTTCATAAAGAACCCTCTAACGTTCTTAAAGACAGCTTCGACGTTCTTTATGAATGCTTCCCCGTTCATAAAGAACACTCGAACGTTCTTAAAGACAGCTTCGACGTTCTTTATGAATGCTTCGATGTTCTTAATGACAGCTTCGACGTTCTTTATGAATGCTTCGATGTTCTTAATGACAGCTTCGATGTTCTTAATGATCGTTGGAGTGTTGGTAACGACGACTTGCTTAGTCTTTGTCAATTGAGAGCAGTTCACGGACGCGATCGCATCAGGAGTCCGATCACTCAGATCTTGCACCTAACGGTTGAAACCGCAACTACACAAACGTAGACGCGAAGCGGCTTGCCGAAGGCTAACCTGCCGGAGTTTACCCTCGAACGAAGTGAAGGGCAGGTTACAAAACCCTTGATTTTTGGTTAGTCCGCGCAGGCGGACTTGGTTTTTATAGCCCCAGAATTCCATTCTGAGGGCTGGTGCAAGATATGAGATAAGCTGAATTAATTTCTCCTGGAGGAAATAATTCAACCGATTAGGCGACAATTGAGTTACAACTTGTATTATCCCCGTGAATGAAATTACGAGATACAGGATGAAACTCTCTCAGCTTCGTGCCTTGGTAGCAGTGGCAAACCACAACAATTTTAGTGAAGCTGCCTTGCACTTGGGGCTTTCTCAGTCAGCCATCAGTCATGCGATCGCCTCTTTGGAGGAGGAACTCGGAGTAGTATTACTCTCACGGGGGCGTCATGGGGCGCATTTGACATCGGTAGGGGAGCGAGTTACAGCGCATGCTCGAAACGTGCTTCAATCCCTAGAGATGATTGAGAAAGAAGCGAACGTAGAGAAAGGGTTGCAGGGGGGAAAAGTGCGAATTGCTTCGTTTCGCAGTGTCGCCACCCATGTCCTACCTGCCATGATTGCTCGGTTCCACAACCGTTTCCCCAAAATTGCGGTTACAATCACCGAGCATTTTGATTTCTTGGGTGTCGAACAGGCTTTACGTGAAGGCCATGCTGATATTGGTTTCACCTATCTGCCCACGACAGACGAATTTGAGACAAGAGAAATTCTGCGAGATGAGTATATTGTCCTGCTGCCACCCAAGACTCAATTGAGCAGTAGCAAGCTCACTTGGGAGCAGTTGGCAACTTACCCGTTGATTTTGGCCGCCTCTGGTAATGCCTGTTCAATGGCAATTCGCAACTACTTGATGGCTTGCGAATTTCCCATGAACGTTGCTTATGAAGTCAGAGAAGACTCAACAATCGTTGGAATGGTTATGCAAGGCTTAGGGGCGGCGATTCTCCCTCGCCTTGCGGCTGAACCCTTACCGCCAGAGGTGCAAGTGTACAGTTTACCAGCTCCCTTTGAGAGAGTCGTCGGGGCAGCTCTTCTCGCCAACGCGCTCCATACTCCCGCTGTCTTTGCGTTTATGGACACCATCAAGGACATTGGAATATTGACCCTTAAAGCAGTAGTTTGAAGTTTCGTTCCTCTCCTTGATCCGGCAAGCAGATGGACATTGAACCTGCACATTTGTACGTTATTTATAAAACAGACATTAAGAATTAATAGGTGAGATTTAATTGTATGATAAAATCGCCAAGCGTAATATTAGAAGAAAAATGGCGTATCTCTACAATAGGTTTTACGTCTCCATCTTGTATTTCTAAACCCATTCTAATTGCTAAAGCTAAGCCCTACTAATTGTGTGAAGTCCACCTAAAGAACGAATCGGATTCTATCCTAAGAGCGAGACTAAGAAAAGGGAATAAAAGCTATCTTTTATAAGTGTTAGGAAATAGCACCGGATGGGAGTTCTTCCGCTGTGACTCATAGCTGTATCTCGAAGGAGAGCGGCGTCAGAGATACAAACGGTGCATCATATCAACAAATGACATTGCGGTGTGGAGTTTCTGCCGCTTCCTCCACTTTGTTACTACCGACGAGGGGACTAAAATCCTCTTCAGAGCGGTCGAAGGTAGTAGACGCAAACATGTCACTATATGGAAACGATAAAACACCCATACCGTCTTGGCTCAATATGACCCAAGGCGGTATGGCTGTCTTAGGACTTACGCACAGACACCACATCTGGTAGGACACGGCATTGCCGTGTCCCTACAAATGGTGATTTAGAGGTAAATTTGCGTAAGTCCTGTGTCTGTAAGTGCAGCAGGGGAGCGGGGGAGCATTTAGATAGATATTTTCCTCACCTAGTGCAGCGTGACGGAAATAACTATCCAGTTGAAAAAGGAAAAAAAGCTTACTGTACAAGCTTTTTTTCCTTAGATCCCTCTGCCTCCTGCCTTCTGCCTCCTTGCACTAGGTTGTGATGAAATCCGCTGAGTTGATAGTCATAGCATTGATGTCTGTCAGAATGGCTAGTAGCTCACTACTATTACCACTCGTGACGCTGATTAATGTATTAGCCACGTTGGCATCGCTACCTTGGACAATCGTTAATTGCTCGAACAACAACTCGCCTGACAATACAATTCGGTCTTGGCCATTGGTGAAATCGGTGATGGTGTCGGTGCCTTCGCCCACAGCTAACACAAAGCGATCGCTTCCCCTGCCACCCTGCAATGTATCGTTTCCAAGTCCACCATTCAGCAGATCATCACCGTTTTGTCCAAAGAGTTGATCCGCTCCACTACCTCCCAAGAGGGTATCGTTCCCATTATCCCCATTGAGAACATCATTATCACTACCCCCATCGAGTAAGTCATTGGCGTTACCCCCATTGAGAGTATCATTGCCACTGCCCCCATTGAGAGTATCCGCGTCATTACCACCATTAAGACTGTCATCTCCTGAACGTCCAAAAATGATGTCACTCTTCACGGTACCGTTGAGCGTTTCAGAAGCAGAAGTTCCCCAAATCACGCCCTGTGGAACGGCTAATTCTAAACGAGCTAGAACTGGATCGTGGTCGCTGGCTTGCTCGTTAAACTCAGCATTAACGTGAACAGCATCATACTCAGCATCACCGAAAAGGCTGTCACTGACCAGAATGTGATCGAGCGATTGGGAATTGCCCTCAAAAATGTAGGAGTAACGCTCATTCTCTGGCAGAGTCTCGGTTAAATTATTCAAGCTCTGTTCGAGGATATTTAGAGGAGAAATGAACTCAAACTCGTTAAAGTCACCAAGGACGACCACATTAGCATTAGGGTCAGCTGCCAGAATGTCATCGACGTAGTCTTTAACCGTCTCGGCTTGAGCTCTCCGTTGATCTACCCCGCCATTGATGTCCGGATCTTCTTGACCCGAATTGGGTTGGTTAGTGACACTCGGTTGATTCTGACCAAATAGCGGACTGCTGCCCCCCTTCGAGGCAAAGTGATTGTTGACAAGCGTTACTTCTTGACCGTTGAACAAAAACGTACCTGCTAAGGAAATCCGGCTATCCTCAAAAGCGGGGTCGTTCGGGTCACCAACTCGTTCCAGGGAACCCTCAACAAAGTCAACGCGGTTGGGATTGTAAAGATAACCGACGCGAATGTTGCCTCCTGGCTGTCCCCCCTCTTGGTCGTCCACAGGTGGAATATCCCGGAATTCATAGCGAGGCCCACCGGCTGCAACAATGGCATCAATTAAGGTTTGGTAGGTGAGGCTGGCATCAACAACATTTGAATTGACACTGCCATCATTATCCTGGACTTCCTGTAGGGCGATGATGTCGGGAGTTTTGAGATTGTTGACGATTTGGGCGGCGATCTGGTCAAACTGACCATTGGCAATATCTCGATCGCCATCTGCATCATTGGGGTCAAGGTTGAGGACGTTAAAGCTAGCGACGGTAAGTTCGTTGGTCGTGGAAACTAGATTAGTTGTCTCTCGCTGTAGGTTACTCGGTGTGGCGCTGAAGGTTTCAGTTGCCAGGACTTCAAAATTACCGAAGCCGTAGCTTACTACACCCGTAACATCACCGAGTTGAGCACCCACATCAACCTGGGGCGTTGAGAAGCCAGGTAGTATGCCACTATCGGTCTGAATCTGGATGCGCTCTGGATTGAAGTCATCAGGACTGATGTTGATCGTAGTGCGATCGCTCACCCCTGTCGCATTCACCCCGTTATCCGCCAGGGTATAGATTTCCCCAAATCGGTTGGTGGGGCTGACAGCTACAGCATC
>JAIUYC010000189.1 GCA_020216575.1 Coleofasciculus sp. S288
AGGTAGGGTCGAGGGGTAGCATTACTGCTTCCCCCCTCCCATCCGAAACCGTGCTTGCGACTTTCACCGCACACGGCTACTCAATGTGCTTTCCTTTGTCACTACAGGACTTCTTGCCTGCCATCTAAGGCAGTCTTTTCATCGTGACAATGCCGATGCAATAGTTGCAGATTTTTCCACTCATCCTTGCCGCCTAGCGCTGTGGGGATTTTGTGGTCTACTTCCATCACATCCCATTCCTGGAAAGTTAATCCGCACGCCAGACATTTACCCTTTTGTTGCTTGAGCAACTTAGCCTTACGACAAGGCATTTCAGGGTGTTTCCCTAGTCTTGAACTCCAGTAAACTGAGTCACCGTCGTATGGGCTTTTATCGCCTTTAACTTTCACATACTCGGTACCACTGCTGCCAAATTCGGTATGTGTCAGTAACCGTAGGAGGTTCGCATCTCCTGACTTGGTGGCGAATGCCCAGTTCTTACCGCCAAGGGTTGTCCAATATTTGATGTGACCATCATTGATGTTTCCACAGCGGTGTTTTGCCCATCTGCGAAGTTTCAGGTATGTGAGGTGGTCTTGTTTGGCGAGTTCTCCTACGCTTGAGGCGTGGGAGTTCTTGTAATAAGAAGTCCATCCCCTTATGACAGGGTTGAGGTCTCTTATGAGTGCCGATTGTGGCGATGACCTATGTTTTTTGATGATTCTTCCGACTTCCTCAATATGTACCTTACTCGCCTTCAGAGATGGGGTGATGAGTGTGTTGAAGCCTAATATCCTACCGCGTGAATCTTCTGCACTGCGATATTTACCAGCAGGGTATTGTTGGATGTGAAAGCTGAGGAAATCAAATCCTGCGATACCATCCTCACTTAGCTCAGGGTTGAACGTGTGAGTTAGCCTCGTCTTTTCGGGCTTCAATTCCAGACCTATGCCAGCTAACCATTCCGAGATTATGTCTCGGCATCTTTGGACTACGGACTTATCTTTGTGTAGAACCACAAAGTCATCGGCATACCTTACCAATGTTAGATTGTCGCGGTTGTTTTGCTTCTTTCCTGGCATTGATTCGGCGTATTGTTTTAGCCTTTGTTCTAATCCGTGGAGGGCGATATTTGCGAGTAACGGGCTAATGACCCCGCCCTGTGGCGTACCCTCAGATGTAGCAGTGAATGCCCCTTGGTCTATCACTCCAGACTTCAGCCAAGCTTTGATTTGTTGCCTGACCTTTCCTTTCATGTTCAGCTTTTGGAGCAGTTTTTCAGGGTTGATGCGGTCAAAGCATTTGGCTATGTCTGCATCTAGTACAAATTTCGCCTTGCCTTGAATTACAAGTTGAATGTGTTTTATCGCATCGTGGCATGACCTTCCTGGTCTAAAACCGTAACTCGAAGGCTCGAAGAGAGCCTCCCATTCAGGCTCTAATGCGGCTTTGACTACCGCTTGTAGGGCGCGGTCGTACATTGTGGGTATTCCTAATGGACGTTTCTCATCCCTTCCAGGTTTTGGTATCCAGACCCTACGGGTGGGTAAGGACTTTCCGGTTAGTTTGAGCTGTCTTACCAAGTCCAAACGTGCTGCTGGGGATAGGGATTTTACCCCGTCCACTCCTGCCGTTTTCTTTCCTTGGTTTTCAGTTGTTACCCGCCGTACCGACAAGACCCTGTTAGACCAAGACCTCATCAACGTCTTTTGGAGTTTGCGGACTCGCTTGACATCGCCGCGACGTGAAGCAGCGTAGATGCGCTTTTGTAACTTAAAGACATACCGTTCGACTTGTCGCCAATTGATAGTCTTCCATCCCTCAGTATCCGAAAGTGAATCTGATTTAGGCTTGTGCATTACCACTTACACCTCTAGCTAGAACACATTGCGGTTCACGTCAGCTTATCCCGGCAGTTATGCCTTCTCTTTTCAAGCGATACCCGTTAATTCGGGTTGGGCGTGAAAGCTTCTTGAACCATCCCTTCCTCTCACAGCATTTGGCTTGACTGCCTACCTTGCTTGGGAGACCTTAACAAGGAGCCTGTTTGAGGGTTACTTCGTTCCCAGTACCCATTGATTGAACCTTTAGAGCGTGTCTTTCCACCGGGGTTAAAGGTAGTGCGCTATCTCGGTATATGAATCCTGATAGACCTATACCCTTGTCGGATATTCCCAACCCAGGAGCCAGGATTCCCTGTGAGCTTATATCCCCTGGTATGTCGTAACGATGGTTCATCGACACTTGGCTTTTTCTACTCTTGGGTTCTTGCTTGCAGCGTCGGTATTCAGCTATCCCGATTGGCTGCTTTCACCCCCGCTTTACGGGTTTGATGGTCAGTCTCTCCCGTAGGGGCTACCAGCAATCTGGTAGTTTGTGTGCTTTCAATCCCGCACCGGGACGACAGGACTTGGTATGTTACGGATTGCTCCTCTAGCTGTCTTAGCCTGTTGCTTGGCTAGATTCCTCACCTGCATGGGTATTGAGTTGTCAATTGTTGGAGGATTAAAGTGCGAACTCAATCCAGGGGGATTACTCCAACAAAGCTCGGCTCCTCCTGCTATGCAGGTTTCACCAAAACGAATCGCACTATATCCCGACATTGCTTGCTGCGGGTGTCTTCCTACACTGACAAAATCTGTTGCACTGTCACAGCCAGTTCAGAGAAGACGTGCGAAACAATCCGTTGACGGCCTGTAAACACACGTTCCTGATAGCGTCCATTAACTAGTTGAAAAACTGTTACTTTACTCTCGATTGGGTCAACAATCCAGTATTCTTGGATGCCTTTATTGGCATACTCTAGTGGCTTTTTTTTATAGTCTCGTTCCACTGAACTGGGGCTGACTATCTCAACGGCTAATTGAGCGGGTACGCGGAAAACGGCTGATTGATCCATTAGCTCGGCTACCTGCTGTTGGGTCACTACACAGACATCGGGTAGACGCGATGAATCGGACTCGGTTTGGACTCCAGCTTCTCTCAGCGCTACCCACGGTCTTTCGAGGCGAATGATTTCGTCGTCTAAGAGTCGTTCGATGAACTTAGCAATTAGTAGATGCCTGACAGTAGGAGGATTCATTAAGATTAGTTCCCCCCGTTCCAGTTCATAGCGGTTATCCGTGCCGTCATCGTAGGTTAGATAGTCCTCAAAGGTGAGTTTTACGGGTGTCTGGGTCATAGCGATCGCTCCTTAGAAAACCATTCTAGTTTAGGATTTGAGGGGTTAGTTTCTGATAGAAACTCAAAATTGTAGCTCAATCGGGGAAGTTCTCGCCAAATCAGGGCTTCAGCGTTTGTGATCGCCTCAGTGCAATGCAAAAAACGGGCTAGAGCGCCGTTTCAGTATAAGTTGACAAATCAACGCTTATGTGATGGTTATACGGAAAATCAGACGTTTTTACCTCTTTTGTTTAAGTTCCGTTAACTAAGGTTTACAATAGCTGCTCAATGGTTTCGTAGAGGGTTGCGATCGCGCAAGAAAAGCCGATGCTAGCAAATTCTATTGTGTCTCCAGCTCGATAGATCTGAGGAACCCACAGGTTGTTGGACTTACGCTCAAACCGTTCGACCAGGATTTGTTTTTGATGGATCAGAAGATATTCCTCAAATTCTGCGATCGTTTTATAGTCGGCGAACTTATCACCTCGGTCAAATGCTTCGGTAGAGTCTGATAATACTTCAACAATCAGTTTGGGATGCACAATAAAGTCTTCATTAGAGAGGCGATCTCGGTCGTCACCGGTCACAGCGAGATCGGGATAATAAAACAAATTTAATGAAGGTAGGCGAACTTTCATGTCAGTTGCATAGGGGATGCAACCTGTTCCGCGTAAATGATTCACCAATAGAGCAGAGAGATTTCCTGTGAAAATGACATGTGCTTTACTAGCGCCTGCCATTGCCACCATTTGCCCTTGAAGATATTCATGCTTGATGAGACTAATGCGCTCGATTTCTAAATATTCCTCTGGGGTAAAGTAGGCATGGCTTTTGCTAACGGTCATTACTACTCTCCTTACTTTTGGTTCTACCGATAGATTATTGTGATGTAAGCTTTTCTCCTGTGCAGGCATCCTCTAATGCTCGGAGCAAGATTATGGTGCAGATAGTTGTCTTGATGGTGTTGTCTTATTCAGACTTATGCAAGTAATCCAGGGATAGCAGATTTGCCGTTAACGCTTATTTAAAGAAAACTCTCGGTTTATCAGCAGCAGAACTGGCTTCGACAGCCTATTGACTCACCCTTCCATTCAGAGGTAACGAAGCAAAATGTTCTAAAAGCAGACGGTGAGTGAAGATGTAGCCACCACCAACCTTATTCAAAAAAATCCGCTCAGCCGCGTAGTCAAGAAACTGGGCATAGTTCCAGGGGATATAGCGATTCCACCAGAGAATGACACGCAGCGAGAAGTGTTGGATAAGTACTAGCCCTGAGAATTGACCACCAACTAACGCAGTAAGTATTCCAACTGATAAACCTATACTGATTGCTTCATACTGTTTCTCCGCATAAATCCACCCACAAATCATTCCAATTGGAACAAAGATTGTGAATAGAATTCCTATGTTGATTGCTGAACTCCAAATTCCCTGGTTAGGAATACTATTCTTATCGATTGTGTCTCCTCTACTCAGTCCACCTACTAAACCAGCAAGGATAAAAGCGATCAGCAATTCGAGTGCAATAAAATGAAAGCCATGTTCTACATAGTATTGCCTAGCTAAGAGAAAACGTACTATTACATAAATCAATCCAAATTCCAAAGCAATTAGTGAATATTTCTTAGCTTTTGCCCACGACCATTTAATGGTATCTACAACACGAATATCTGAACTAATAAGACTCAAAAATATACCAAAAATAATTCCATCAATCAGCAATGGAGATAACAAAGTCATTAGATTGGGTATTTCTTGTAAAACACGATGCCATACAATCAAAGCAACAAGTAACGCAAAAAGTAACCCAGATACAAAACCAGGTATTATCATAGACAACAGTCCAGAGATTGCTCCAGCTATTACTCCAGGCATCACTAGCAATAGTAATGATTGAAGGTCACTTGTTACTTGAGTACTAAAGTGTAGTGCTGCGGTCAAGCCACAAACGAGTCCAGCCAGCAATTTCACTCCAATACGATTGATTAAAAGTTGAGTATTCGTATGTAACCAAGTTGGCTGGAGGCGCTCAATGAAGAATACTGTTTGAGACTCTTGTAACATCTTTTGAGCCAAGACAGTTAACCAATGAAGCGATCGCTCTTTAGAATACATCCGACTGCCGCCTCGTCGCTCAAGCATCTTAACAATGTAGGTGTCAAACAAGTGCTGACGACGGTCTTCTAACGAGTTCATTTCAGGTAAATCATTTACCGACTTTCCCTGATACGCACTGCTCATAATATTGAGCATCAAAGGGTTGATTGCTAACTCTTGCAGTGTGTCATCATCGTGCCACACGGTTCTAAGTGCAGCCAGTTCATCTCCTGCCTGCTCGAAATAGGAATAAATTTGTTCAGATGTCAAGGGTTGGAGATAGATAGCTGCTTGAAGGCAGAGTTTTTCCGAGAGAGCATTGTAATCTTGAATGCGGCTGCAAACGACGATTTCGGTTCGTCCATGTGCTTGAATGAAGTGATTGATTGCCTTGAGGCATAATTCCCGTTGTTCTGCCTTCACTTCATCTAAGCCATCTAACAACAGTAGGAGTTTCTGATGCTTTACCCAAGTGTTGCCCTGAGATTGAGGCACCTGATAGTTTTTGTTAAGTTCCCCTACTAACCAATCAGCAAGGGTTTTGATGCGAGGGTTGCTGCCCCAGGAAGAAAGGTTCAATACTACAGGGATTGGTAGAGTTCCGTCTTCCTGAGCATCGGCAAGCAAATCGCGAGCAAGTTCTAGGAGCATTGTAGTTTTACCCGATCCTGGTTCACCTAGAATCAGGAGGGTTCGCCCTGTGCCGAGTTCGTCGAACTTATCAATCACTCGTGTACCTAGGGGCAGGGGGCGTTTGTGCTGATCAGAGGTTTCCCATGCCATGTGACAGGATAGAGCGATCGCATTGAATCGTTCTTCTAGACCCAATTCAATTCTGAGCTGACTCTGCAAGGAGTGTTCGAGAACCTTCCTAATCCACGAGTTGTTGACTTTGTTGAGCAAGATTTGGCGATTCTCAGCTTCCTGTCGTGACTCACGGGTTGCTACACTCCAGTTTGCACCGCCGATTCTGCCCCCTGTGCGTCGTATCTGTTTCCAGGTTCGGGGTGCTTCAGGGGAATTTTGGACGATCGCAGGCAACCCTGTTACTCTGGATAAATCACGTTCCTCGTTCAGTTGCAACTTTTCCCTTGCTTCGCGCATGGCAGTGTACAAGGGTTTATCTATTGCCAACGACTGGAGGAAATAGTCTAGAAATTTTTGGGCAACGCGATCAGGGACTGGTTCTCGCCAAACCACCAAGTAAGGCAGGTTAATAGTGGCAAGTGCCTGTGCTAAACCTAATCCATTGCAAGAATTGAAAATCACTAGCTGCAACCCCTGATTGCGAGCAGTTCTGAGCGCATTCCTCAGTTCCTCAATCGAAATTTTGTCCTGGGAATTAATTGCTAGCCAACCCGTTTGACCCTCTTGATCACTGTCGCTATGTCCTGAAAAGCAAAGGATGTCCCATGGTTCATCCCAGAGTTGGGTGAGTTGATCACGTTTCGGTTGAGTAAGAAAGACGGGTGATGCGCCCTTGGTGCGTAACTCTTCAATTCGTTTTTGATCGCCTTGAACATCGATATCCTGGCTACTCCCCAAAATGCTGAGAATTCTGACTCTGCGAAGTCTTCCCAGTGGTGGCGTCGTTTCAGGTTGGTAGCTACTCGATGGCATGTCAGTAAAGTTGAGAGTAAATTCGAGGGTATGGTGTTCGCCAAACACATCCCACCAGTGCCAAGGCAGTCGATGCAAAATGTTTCGGGTTTCGGGCGATCGAATTTGTCCAGTTTGAATGACTAGGCGAATTTCAGTGTGAGGAGGACATCC
>JAIUYC010000190.1 GCA_020216575.1 Coleofasciculus sp. S288
AACTGGCTATGCTACCCGCTACATGTAGGGGCAAGGCATGCCTTGCCCCTACAAAGGTGATGTATTAAGGCAGAAAATGCGTAAGTCCTGTTTTTATAGTCAATTCAAGTCAAATTGGCATGCCGGGTTACTTCCCATCCTCCTGCATCTCCTGCTTTCGGAACTGGTGGAAAACTTGTGCCACGCTAGTTAAGGCAAATCTCGAAGAGACAGGAAACCTCAGCAGCAATGCGGAAAATCCCTACCCCATAGCACTATGAGATAGGGAAAATGTGATTAACGTTTCACCAACTTCTTCGTCATCTTCCGCAAACGAATTGATTGAGGCGTTACTTCCACCAATTCATCGGAACCGATGTATTCTAGCGCCCGTTCCAAACTCATCTCTACAGGAGCTTGCAATTGCACCAGTTCATCCCCGGTAGCAGAGCGATGGTTGGTTAACTGCTTGGTCTTACAGACATTCAGTTCCAAATCTTGGGGGCGGTTGTGTTCCCCAACAATCATGCCCTTGTACACCTTGGTGCTGGGAGTAATGAAGAATACACCTCGGTCTTCAGCATTCTTCAGGGCGTAGAAGGTGGCAACGCCTTCCTCAAACGAAATCAATACTCCATTGCGGCGAGTCTCTACTTCACCCGAAAGCGGACGATAGTCAAGGAAGCTGTGATTCATAATTCCTTCCCCGCGAGTTAGGCGCATGAACTCACCCCGGAACCCGATTAAGCCACGGGCAGGAATCACAAATTCTAACTGGGTACGACTATTAGCACCCACTTGCATATCCTGCATTTCGCCCTTGCGCTGTCCCAGCCGTTCAATACAGCCACCCACAGCGGCTTCAGGAATATCCAGGACGAGGTATTCAAACGGTTCACAAGGTTGACCGTTGACTTCCCGGTAAATCACTTGTGGCTGAGAAACCTGAAACTCATAACCCTCACGGCGCATGGTTTCAATTAGGATGCCTAAGTGTAATTCACCCCGACCGGAAACGAGGAACTTATCAGGAGAGTCGGTTTCTTCGACACGCAGGGCAACGTTCGTTTCTAATTCTCGCAAAAGGCGATCGCGCAGTTGCCGTGAAGTCACAAACTGCCCTTCCTGTCCTGCAAACGGCGAATCGTTCACCGAGAACGTCATCTGTAAGGTCGGTTCATCCACCTTAATCAGGGGCAGCGCTTGCGGTTCGTTGGGACAGGTAATCGTCTCGCCAATGTTAGCATCGGCAAACCCGGCGACGGCGACAATATTACCCGCTGACGCTTCTTCCAGGTCAACCCGCTTCAACCCTTCAAACCCCATCAGCTTCGTGATTTTTGACTTGACAATTTCGCCTGTCTCTGTTACCAGAGCTGCTTGCTGACCAGCTCGGATCGTGCCATTGTGAATTCTGCCAACCACAATTCGACCGAGATACTCCGAATAGTCCAGGGTCGTCACTTGCAATTGTAAGGGCTTAGAGACATCTCCGACGGGTGGCGGCACATGGTGCAGAATCGCTTCAAACAGGGGCTGCATATCCACCCCTTGGGCATCCAAGTCTTCTTTGGCGTAGCCTTCTAAACCAGAGGCAAACAGATAGGGAAACTCGCACTGGTCATCGTCAGCCCCCAGTTCGAGGAACAAGTCTAGGACTTTATCAATCGCCCCGTGGGGGTCGGCCTGGGGTCGGTCGATTTTATTGACAACGACAATCGGGCGCAGTCCCTTTTCCAGGGCTTTTTTGAGGACGAACCGAGTTTGGGGCATGGGTCCTTCGTTGGCGTCCACAATCAGGATACAACCATCGACCATTCCCAACACCCGCTCGACTTCACCCCCAAAATCGGCGTGACCGGGGGTATCAACAATATTGATCAGAGTGTCTTTGTAGCGAACGGCAGTATTTTTGGAGAGAATTGTAATTCCCCGCTCCCGCTCCAAATCGTTGGAGTCCATGACGCAGTCCGGAACGTCTTCGCCTTCACGGAAGATGCCGGATTGTTTGAGCAGGGCGTCAACCAGGGTAGTTTTACCGTGATCGACGTGGGCAATAATAGCGACGTTGCGGATTGGAAGCGTCATAGGAGCTTTGCAGAGATGTAACAATATTTTGAGATATCACCTGGAGGTTAAAGATTCATTAACAGAATTGGGAACCATAGAGCGATCCTGTAACGAACCTTTAACAATTCTATCCTAATAGTTTCAATCCTTGCGATCGCATATCCGGAATTCCCGTCTAAATTTGGGCTAAAAAAGTAGAAATGGTTGCCTTCGGTGAAACGACTTCATGCCGGAATTTTTAAAAGCCCTTTTGACATCAGGCGGGTTTATTCCCCACGGACACTGCTACCTCTGGAAGCCTGGGTTGGTTTGGCTCCATGTGGTGTCAGATTCTCTAATCGCGCTAGCGTATTATTCAATTCCCATCATGCTGGTATATTTCGTCGGCAAACGACGAGATGTACCCTTTGACTGGATTTTCTTAATGTTTGCCAGCTTCATCATTAGTTGTGGCACGACGCATCTGCTGGAAGTCTGGACACTCTGGCATCCAACCTACTGGATATCTGGGTTAATCAAAGCGATTACCGCTTTCGTTTCATTGGGTACGGCGGTGCTTCTAGTCCCCTTGATTCCCAAAGCATTGGCTCTTCCAAGTCCAGCACAATTAGAGGCAACAAATCTGAGACTGAGAAACGAAATCACTCAGCGAAAGCTGGTAGAAGAAGCATTACGCACAGCGCATGACGAACTAGAAATTAGAGTGCGAGAAAGAACCGCAGAGTTAACCAAAATCAATGAATCCCTGCAAGTAGAAATAGAGCAGCGCAAGCGAGCGGAAGAGTCATTACGTATCAGTGAGGCACGATTCCGGCTGGCAGTCGATAATATTCCTGATGTATTTGTAATTTACGATGCCCAACGGCGGCTTCAGTTTGTGAATGCTGAGGGGCTGAGGCGTGGTGAGTTCTCGTTAGAGGAACTCCTCGGTTATACGGATGAGGAAGTCTTACCTCCTGAGATTGTCAATGAGTATCTCCCAATTCTTCAGCGTGCTGTGGAAACCCGTACCCTTCAAACTGGAGAGTGTACGCTCACATTGCCAACCATCGGTACAACGACATTTATTGCTACCTATGTTCCCCTGCTCGATGAACGGGGAGAAATTTATCAAATTCTCGGCATTACCCATGACATTAGCGATGTCTACGACGAGCTTCGCTTACGCAAACGAGCCGAGGAAGCTTTACAACACATCAATGAAGAACTGGAACTGAGAGTTGAGGAGCGCACGGCTGAATTACTTCAGACGAATGAGCAACTCCTAGCCGAGGTTATTGAGCGCCATCGTGTTGAAGTAGCCTTGCGCGAAAGCGAAGAAAAATTCCGCCGAATTTTTAATGATGCTCCGATTGGCATCGCCCTCGCTAGAGCCTCAGATACTCAATTTATCATGGTGAATCCAGCGTTTTGCAAGCTAATGGGTTATACCGACTCAGAATTGCTAGCTCTTTCTTGTCCAGCCATCTCCTATTTTGAAGATTTAGAAAAAGAGCAGCCCTACGCTGAGTTGATGCTCACAGGAGAGAGTCATGGGTATCAAATGGAAAAACGCTATATCAAGAAGAATGGAGAAATTATTTGGGGAAATTTGACGACAACAGCAATTCGCGACTCAACCGACAAAGTAGTCTATGCCCTGGGTATGGTAGAAGAAATTACTGAGCGCAAGCAGGCACAGGAAGCGTTGCGTCAAGCTCATGACGAGCTAGAACTTAGAGTACAGCAACGAACTGCACAGCTAGCCAAAGTCAATGCCTCATTACAAGACGAAATCACCGAACGCAAACGGACAGAAACTGCGCTACAGAATCTTGTCGCAGGTACGGCGGCAGTAACGGGTGTTGAATTCTTTTCAGCACTGGTTCAGCATCTCGCAGCAGCGCTTGAGGTTCGCTATGCCTTCGTGACAGAAAGCATAGACGAATCGATTAGTACGGCGCGAACCCTTGCTTTTTGGGCAGGTGACAAGCTGGGGAAAAACTTTGAGTACGATATCCCCAACACGCCCTGCGAGATGGTGACCAATCAGAGAAAAATGTGTTGCTACTCAGATAGCGTACAAGCCATTTTTCCCCGCGATCGCGATTTAGTGGAAATGCAGGCAGTTTGTTACTTGGGAGTTCCACTTTTTGACTCATCCCAAAAACTGATTGGTCTTCTGTGCGTCCTTAATGACAAACCACTCGTTGACGAGCAACGCGCCCAATCGATTATGAGCATTTTTGCTGCACGAGCGGCGGCGGAACTGGAGCGCAAAAAAGCAGAGGAGGAACGGCAAAAAAGCTATAACCTGTTGGAAGCTGTGATTGAAGGAACACCTGATGCCATTTTTGTCAAGGATTTACAGGGGCGTTATGTAATGTTCAACTCGGCGGTTGTCAGCGTGCAAGGGAAGCCTAAGTCAGAAATTCTTGGTCGGGATGATAGCGAGTTGTTTGGACCAGAGACGGCGCTTCCTATCATGGAAACTGACCGACGGATCGTGACAACGGGTAACACCGAAATCCTTGAGGAAGACCTACTAATAGGAGGTACTCTGCGAACGTACCTTTCCACAAAAAGTGTTTGGCGGGATGCCCAAGACAATGTCATCGGTTTAATAGTGATTGCCAGAGACATTAGCGATCGCAAACAAGTCGAGCGAGAAATCCGAGAACTCAACCAAAACTTGGAACGCCGCGTTGCCGAACGGACTGCCGAACTCGAAGTCACCAACAAGGAACTTGAAGCATTTTCTTATTCAGTTTCCCACGACTTGCGGGCACCATTGCGGGCAATTGATGGATTTGGTCAAGCCCTACTCGATCGCTGTGCCGATAAGCTGGATGACAAAGGCAAACACTACCTGCAACGTATCCGTATAGGCACTCAACGCATGGGAGAACTGATTGATGATTTGCTCAAGTTGTCACGGGTGACTCGGAGCGAAATGCACCGCACACAGGTCGATTTGAGTGCCTTGGCAACAGAAATTGTAGCAGAACTTCAGCAAACCCAACCCGAACGACAAGTAGAATGGGCGATCGCATCCGGACTTGTGGCAGATGGAGATGTGCAACTCCTGCGGGTGGTTCTAGAGAATTTGCTAAACAACGCCTGGAAATTCACATCATCGAAAACATTAAGTCACATTGAATTTAACGTTCTATTCCAGGAAAATACTAAGCCGATTTACTTTGTCCGTGACAACGGGGCTGGCTTCGATATGGCTTACATCGATAAACTCTTTGGAGCTTTTCAGCGCCTACATAGCTCAACTCAGTTTCCCGGTACTGGGATTGGACTGGCAACTGTTCAACGCATTATTCACCGACATGGGGGACGAATTTGGGCTGAAGGCAAGGTGGAACAGGGCGCAATTTTTTACTTTACGCTGTAAGATGTAGGATTTCTCACCTCCTAAGAAACACCGTGAGGGGGCTTGTAGGGCTGGGTTTAGCCAGCAAATTCAGGCATAACCGATAACACCTAAACAAAACCCGCCCTTACCCAGGATGTGGATGTGTTTTTTGAGAGCGTTCCACCAACGTGATTGCGTCCGTTATGGATTGAAAGAAACTACTCCCCGTTCGGCTGAGCGCTCACGTCGAAGCCTGCTCCTCCTCCCTCCGGGAGCTCCCCCTGCTTGTTTCTTAGGAGTCACCCTACCCCTGATGGAGAGTAACGTGACTGACAAAAACGTTCTACTGTTAGTAGAAGACAATCCGGATGATGAAGAATTAACACTTCTAGCTTTCGAGCAGAATCACATACCTAGCGAGGTGGTCGTAGCCCATGACGGAGTAGAAGCACTCGATTACTTATTTGGCACAGGCATGTACGCGAACCGTGATACGAGGGATATGCCAGCTCTCGTCCTTCTAGATTTACAGTTGCCTAGAATCAATGGTCTGGAAGTGTTACAACAAATGCGTACCGATAACCGTACAAAATTACTTCCTGTCGTCATTCTAACAACATCAACTGAGCAGCAAGATTTAATTAATAGCTATAGTTTGGGGTGCAACAGTTACATTCGCAAACCGGTGGATTATAACCAATTTGTGAATGTCGTAAAACAATTGGGGATGTATTGGCTGCTCCTAAACGAACCACCACCAATCTAAGGACTTGATATGACTAGACCACTGCGTGTTTTGATTGTTGAAGATTCAGAAGATGATGCTGAGCTGATGGTGTATGAACTCGAGCGCGGTGGTTATAGCCCAATCTATGAACGAGTCGATACAGCAGCGGCGCTGAACGCAGCACTCGATAAAGACCTATGGGACATCGTCCTTGCTGACTACACCCTGCCCAGTTTTAGCGCCCCAGCTGCATTGGAGCTATTAAAGGAAAGAGGGCTAGACTTACCCTTCATTATTGTGTCCGGTACGATTGGCGAGGATATTGCTGTGGCTGCCATGAAAGCAGGCGCCCATGATTACCTTATGAAGGGCAAATTGGCGCGACTTGCCCCTGCTGTTGAGCGTGAATTGCGCGAGGCAAGTGAGCGACGCAAACGGCGTGTAGCAGAGCAATCTGTGCGCCAAAATGAAGAACGGTTTCGATTACTCATTGAAAATGCATTAGACATTATCACAGTTTTGGGAACTGACGGAGTCATTCGTTACGAAAGCCCTGCGGTAGAGAAGGTTTTAGGGTACAAAGCCGAAGATTTAGTTGGCAAAAATATCCTTGAGTACATCCATCCTGAGGATGTAGAAACCTTCCTCAATACTCTAAATCAGGTTGTTCAGACTCCCGAAGTTGCCCTATCCATAGAGTTCCGGTTTCAGCATCAAGATGGCTCTTGGCGCATTCTAGAGGCGGTCGGACAACAATTTCTTGCTCCTTCAGAACCATCGAGTATTGTACTCAACTCTCGTGATATTACGGCACGCAAACGAGCTGAAGAAATTCGCAATACTCTGGAACGGGAAAGGGAGCGCATCGAAGCAAGATTTAACTTTGT
>JAIUYC010000191.1 GCA_020216575.1 Coleofasciculus sp. S288
CCTGCTCAGGCACAAAACTTTGCTCCTAAAGATTGGGCTGAAGAAATTGTTGTAGACGATGAAGAGCTACCAGCAGCTCAACAACCGCTAGACACACACCAGGCTTCGAGAGTAGTTTACCCAACTGAGCAGGTCAGTTCCCAACCCGAACCGAGGATTCCCTACTCGCCGGAGTTGGAGTTGCCCCTGCCAGCTCCAACCATCTTCATACCCACGAATGAGCTGGCAGCTGGGGAACCCGTGACAATTCGCATCAAATTGCCACCTCATCCAGCGCGTTTGTGTGTCAAGCTTTGGATTCAAGACCGACAAAGCCGCTCTTTGCTAGATGGTCCGCGTTGGTTAGTGGATTTGATACCGGATGGTGCAGGGCAGATGGAGGCGATGACTCAGTTGATTGTCCCATTTGGCAGCGTGGAAATTCGGTTTGAGGCGATCGCAGTTGATATTTACACCCAACGAGAGAGCCATAAAGTAACGGTTGATTGTGTAGTCGTTCCCCCTGACTTGCCCAACATTTCTCTTGATGACTTTGAGGATTGAGTGCAATATCAGTCATTTCTGAGAACACGATAGTATTTATCCGTATTACCCACTCGTCGGCTTACTTAATTCTCAGTCATGATCTGCGGGAAAGCCATACCTTAGAAGGGGGATAAAGTCAACAAATAGTTAGCAGTGACCAGTTTTTTCTAGCTGTCGTTGGAGTCCCCCATCTCTCAGTGAACAGTGAATAGGTAACTAGTAACTGATAACTGTTCACTGTTAAGCACCTCTTCGCATCAGACTCCCTGAGAATGAACACCAATCCAGATCGACCCCTGCAATCTCGTTGGTCAAGCCTTTCTCTTCACCAGCAAAGGAAGTTTATCTTTGCGATTCCAGTCGTTTGTCTGCTGACTTCACTGGCGACTTTTGGCTGGTTGGAATTCAAGACGGCCAGAACTGAAGGCTGGGTGCAACATACCCAGCAAGTACGTTTGGAAGCACAGCGCTTGATTGCGGCTTTGTTGAATGCAGAAACAGAAGTACGGGGATATGGTCTTACTCGCCGTCCGGAATTCATGGATCGCCAGGCATCAGCGATCATATCTGTTACTCACTCCCTAGAGCAACTGGAGCAGTTGGTTGCCGATAATCCCTCACAAACGCAACAACTCCAGCAAATCCGGACATTAGCACAAGCTAGGCTCAATTTTTTGCAAATCAACCTCAAGCTACTACATGACTTACCTGCAAACGTTACGCCACCCCCCCCATTAACATCCCGACTGCTGGAAGGCAAGCGACTTGGCGATCGTACAATGGCACAAATTGAGCAGTTTCTAGCCGAAGAAGAACGCTTGCAAGCTGAGCGCGATGAACAATTAAGGCAACAGCGTCAGCTAACCCGGCTTGTCCTGAGTTTGTCCGTTGGGATTGGTGTCGGGGGTTCGCTGTTAGCGACTTACTTATTGAACCGTTTGGAAGGGAGATTAGTTGAACGCGATCGCAATTTACGAGAAAGTGAAGCCCGTTATCGCCAGTTAGTGGAATTATGCCCCGACGGAATTTTCATCCAAAGTCAGGGCAAATTTGCCTTAGTCAACCGTGCGGCTGTGAGACTTTTTGGGGCAACTGAAGCTGAAGAGCTCCTTGGCAAACCTATTTTTGACGTGTTGCATCCAAATTATAGGGAAATTGTCCGAGAACGCATTCGACAACTCCAAGCAGACAAGGTGGCAGTGCCTCTCATTGAAGAAAAGTGGATCCGGTTGGATGGGATAATTTTTGATGCAGAAGTAGCTGCAATTCCCTTCACCTACGAAAATAGACCCTCTGCTCAAATCGTGATTCGCGATATCAGCGATCGCAAACGCTCTGAGGAACAACTTCGTCAAGTTAACCGCTCCCTCAGAACCCTGAGTGAATGCAACCAAGTCTTAGTCCGTGCTACCGATGAAGCGACTTTACTCCATGACATCTGCCGGATTGTCGTAGAGTTCGGCGGCTACTGCTCCGCCTGGATTGCCTTTGCTGAGCAAGACGAAGCAAAAAGCGTGCGTCCAGTGGCTCAAGTCGGCTACGAAGCAGGATTTCTCCAATCCTTACAAATCAGTTGGGCTGACACAGAACTCGGTCGCGGTCCCACTGGCACAGCGATTCGCACGGGCCAACCCTGTTTTGTGCAAAACATCCACACTGACCCCCGTTACCTGCCTTGGCGCGGAGTAGCTGTCGAGCGGGGTTACGCTTCCTCTATTGCTCTGCCGTTAATCGTTGAGGGTAAACCGCTGGGCGCTTTGAACATTTACGCGACTGAACCGAATGCTTTTGATGAATCCGAAGTCAAGTTGCTCACAGAACTGGCCAACGATTTAGCTTACGGCATTACCGCCCTACGGACTCAAATTGAACACCAACGAACTGAGGCAGCACTGCGCGAGAGCAAACAGCGTCTAGACAGCATTCTCAACTCCATTGAAGACGTGGTGTGGTCGGTTTCAGCCACTACCTATGAAGTGCTGTACCTCAGTCCAGCCACTGAAAAAGTTTATGGTCGTCCCGTTCAAGCCTTCTTTGATAATCCTAATCTGTGGGTCGAAGTGGTTCACCCAGACGACAGCGAACGGGTCAAAACCTTTAACCAATCCCTTCTGGAACAAGGCACTCTCGCCATGGAATATCGTATCTTGTGTCCGAATGGCGAGGTACGGTGGCTGTACGACCGAGGGCGCGTGACTTACGATGAAAGCGGTACACCCATCCGAATGGATGGCATTGTCACTGACATCACGGCTCGCAAGCATACAGAAGAGGCTTTACGACAAAGTGAAGAGCGCTTCCGTGCCATGTTCGAGAGGACTAACGCGGTGAAGCTATTAATCGAGCCTGAATCGGGCGCGATTGTGGATGCCAATCCAGCCGCATCGAGGTACTATGGCTACTCCCACTCGGAACTGATAACCAAGACTATTCATAACATCAGCACCTTACTCCCTGAACAGGTCAATGCGGAGATAAGGCAGGCGAAATTGGAGGAGCGGAATTATTTTATATTTCGCCACCAATTGGCTTCTGGGGAAATTCGAGATGTGCAAGTTTACTCCAGCCCGATAGAAATGCAGGGACGCATTTTACTGCTTTCAATTATTCACGTCATTACCGAGCGTCAGCAAGCGGAAGAGTTACTCCGAGATAGCGAAGCCAAGTTTCGCACGTTTCTAGAAATGGCATCAGAAGCCATTATTGTCGCCAATGCTGACAGTGAAATTGTGATTTTTAACGCCAAAGCGCAGGAATTGTTTGGCTATGAACCCGCTGAAGTTGTAGGGCGTACTGTTGAGGTTTTGATGCCGGAACGCTTCCACCAACGTCATATTGCCCATCGCGCTGGCTATCGAGAACAACCAACTAAACGCTCGATGAGCAAAACGAAGAACTTGTATGCTCAACGCAAGAATGGCACAGAATTCCCCATTGAAGCTGGACTTAGTCCCGTTCAAACGAAAGACGGTCTGTTTGTAATGACATTCCTTACCGATATCACAGAACGCAAGCAAGCTGAAGAAGAGATTAAACGGCTCAACGAAAGCCTTGCACGTCGTGCTGATGAACTGGAGACGCGATACCAACAAATCGTTGAACTTGCCGAGGAAGGGGTTTGGGTGATTGACAGCGAAGCCAAAACAACGTATGTCAATCATGCCATGGCGAGGATGCTGGGCTACACCGAAGAGGAAATGGTGGGGCGATCGCTATTTGACTTTCTTTACGAAACAGAGCATCCAATTGCTAACACTAATCTCGAGCGGCGAAAACAAGGGGTTGCTGAGAAACATGAATTCAAACTCAAGACAAAAGACGGTAAGCCCCGGTGGACGTATATGTCTACCAGTCCAGTCTTAGATGAAAACGGTAAACTGTTATGGTCTTGTGCCTTAGTTTATGACATTACTGAACGCAAGAAAGCTGAGGAGCAACTGCGCGAAAGTGCAGAACGAATTAGTCTCGCCAATGCTGAACTTGCCAGAGCAACGCGCCTCAAAGATGAGTTTCTAGCCAGCATGAGTCATGAGTTGCGCACTCCCCTCAATGCTATTTTAGGTTTAGCTGAAGCCTTGCAAGAAGAAGTGTATGGCTCTCTGACAGAGAGACAGCGTCGGTCGATTGTTACGATTGAGCAAAGCGGTAAACATTTGCTCGAACTCATTAATGATATTCTTGACCTCTCAAAGATTGAATCCGGGAAAATGGAACTGCAAATGGCTCCGGTTTCCGTGCAAAGTCTGTGTGAGTCGAGTTTAACGTTTATTAGACAACAAGCGCATCACAAAAACATCCGCCTCAGTTCCGAAATTGCTCAGGACATCGGGGACATTGAAGTGGATGAACGCCGCATTCGGCAAGTTTTAGTGAATCTGTTGAATAATGCCGTGAAATTTACCCCTGATGGGGGTGAGGTTCGCTTAGAAGTCGAAGCTGATTCGGACGCGGAAATCCTACAATTCAGCGTCATTGACACGGGAATTGGAATTGCGCCAGAAAATCTCGATAAGCTGTTTAAGCCGTTTGTCCAGCTAGATAGCAGTCTCTCCCGCCGCTATGCAGGTACGGGTTTGGGCTTGGCACTGGTGCGGCGGATTGTGGAAGTTCATGGAGGCAGCGTATCCTTGGAGAGTGAAGTCGGCAAAGGGAGCCGATTTAGCGTTATCCTTCCCTGGAAGGAACTCAATCGGGAGAGTCAAAGTAACAGGGATAACGAGTACGCGATCGCTGAGTTACCGAAGATTCACCAAGCTTTAATTGTTGAAGATTCAGATGCAGCGGCTAAGCAAGTCGCTCGCTACTTGGCTGAACTGAGTGCGGCGGTAGTCATCCATCCGACTGGCGAAGGCACGGTTGAAATGGCGCAGCGCTTCGAGCCGGATGTCATTATCTTGGATGTTTTGCTACCCCATCTATCAGGTTGGGAGGTTCTCACTCAACTAAAGACAAATCCTGCAACTCGGCATATCCCAGTGTTGGTGATTTCAGTGGTGGATGAGCGATCGCAAGGTGTAGAACTCGGGGCGGCTGATTATCTAGTCAAACCCATCTCCCGTCCACGATTTCAGGCAGCGTTGAGAAAAATCTTTGCCTCAGCGTCTGAAATCCCCACTCACACGGCTTTGGTTGTCACGCCGGAAGAGAGGCAACAGCCGCCCTTAATCCTACTGGCAGAGGATAACGAAGCCAATATTTCAACGTTAATGGATTACTTGCAAGTTCAAGGATTTCAGGTGAACTTGGCAAGAAATGGGATAGAGGCGGTACAGATGGCTAAGCAGCAAAAACCTGATTTAATTTTGATGGATATTCAAATGCCAGAAATGGACGGGTTGGAAGCAACTCGCCGGATTCGTACCGAAGCAAATCTCACCACTGTTCCGATTATTGCCCTCACGGCGCTCGCTATGCCAGGCGATCGCGAACGCTGCTTAGCGGCAGGTGCAAACGAGTATCTAACCAAGCCAGTTGTACTCAAAAAGCTCATAAATTTGATTGCTCAACACCTTGAAATTGAGGCTAGGGGCTAGGAGAGAGAGATTTTCATTCTTTTGTTGCCAGCGATCGCTCATCGGCGATTGGCTTGAAAATAGATGTCAGGAGTTAGGAAGGAGAAGAATTTTTATCCAGTTTGTTGTGAGCGATCATTCGGGGGGTGTAGATTCCCAATCTCAAATCCAAATTTGGAATGATTTATATGGATGAGAGCAAGAGACATTCTGTATTAGTTGTCGATGATGAGCCAAGTGGCTTTGATGTCATTGAGGCTCATCTGTACCGAGAGGGCTACGAGTTGTTCTATGCGCCTAGTGGCATGGAAGCATTAGACTGTTTAGACGCAATTGAGCCAGATGTCATCTTGCTGGATGTAATGATGCCTCAGATGGATGGGATAGAGGTTTGTCGTAAGATCAAGTCGGATTCCTCCTGGAAACATATTCCCATTATCATCGTGACGGCACTGAACTCAAAAGAGGATTTGGCGCGATCGCTCGATGCGGGGGCGGATGATTTTTTGACCAAACCGGTGAGTGGGATTGAACTGCGGGCAAGGGTGCGATCGATGTTGAGAATTAAGCAGCAGTACGATGCCCTCGAAGCTACGCTGCACCTCAGAGAAGACCTTTCTAACATGATCGTGCATGACCTGAGAAACCCGTTGACGACAATTATGCTTAGTAGCAGCTTGCTGTTGTTGCAAAACGATTTTGAGGGAAAAAACCGAGAGAAACTGCAACTCATGGCCGACGCTGCACGGGACTTAAATTCGATGATCAACGACTTGTTGATGTTAACGAAGATGGAATCCGGAAAAATGGTCTTGAAGCGGGTGCCAACCGATCTCAATCGACTCGCTGCTCAAGTTGTCTCTCAGTTTGAAGCGATCGCAGCAGCGAAAAACATACATCTGGTAACGCAGCTTCCGGTTCAAAGTCAATCCGTTCTAATCGATTCCAATTTATTCCATCGCGTTCTCGACAATCTACTCTCAAACGCTATCAAGTTTTCTCCGTCTAAAAGTACAGTTATTTTACAGGTAGACTATCCCGATCCGCCAATTTTGGACTTCTCCCCATCAGGCGCAACCATTCGGGTTATTGACTCTGGACTGGGAATTCGGGAAGACCAACGGCAGCGCATCTTTAATAAATATGAAGTGGGAAATGTTATGAGTGGAGTTGCCCAACTGGGCTTAGGTTTAACCTTTTGCAAAATGGTGGTTGAAGCCCATAAGGGAACTATCACTGTAGAAGATAATAAACCCCATGGGTCAATCTTTACCGTCGCTCTTTGATATCAAATCCGGGTTGACTACCCCCTTTTTCATTTAGTCCGCAAAGGCGGACTTGGTTTGTGTAGCCGCGACTTCAGTCGCTAGGGCTAAACTGAAGTTCCCCCATACAAATGTACTGATTTAGCCTAAAATCATTGCTCGGTAAAGGTTGTGGCTGTCGCCTCTCTAGAATACGTACCC